>JBPCWY010000067.1:0-8279 GCA_051009035.1 Gammaproteobacteria bacterium | reverse complement strand
TGCCGAAAAATAAGCAGCCCGTCCAATTGCCGCGCCGCCATCGCCGCCAAAACGCGCGCGCGGCGTCCGGCAAATTCTTCGCGCGTAAAATGCAATTGCGGTTCGGACATGATTTTATTATAACGCGCCTTTCGCGTTTTTGCCGCCCGCCGAAATTTATTTTAATTAATCCTCGTCCCTACGCTCCAGCGTTGGGACGAGAATAGACGGGATTAAAATTTGCCCCTCCGCCGTCATTCCTGCGAAGGCAGGAATCTCCCTACCCCCAAAAAAATCAAAAGGATGCGTTGAAAGACGCGCGGGCGATTACTAAGTTTATTACTTTTGCCGCGCCCGCTTTTTTTAAGACGCGCGCCGTTTCGTTTAAGGTTGCGCCGCTGCTCATGACATCGTCCAATACTAAAATTGTTTTGCCGCGCACATCGCCTTGGACCGCGAATGCGCCGCGCACATTTTTGAGGCGCTCCGGCGCGGTTAATAATGATTGCTGGCGCGTTTCCGTGATGCGCATTAAAATATCTTCGCGGCGCGGGGGGACGGGGGCGGGGAGGGCGCGGGCGAGTTCGCGCGCTTGGTTAAAACCGCGCCATCTTTCGCGCGCAAAAAAGAGCGGCACGGGGAGCAGCATGTCCGCCTCCGGGGCGCGGGCGAGTTGCGCCAAAAAGCGGGCGGTTTGCCATTGTCCGCGAAACTTAAAATCCTGCACGAGCGCGGAAAGCGGGGGCGCGTAATCCAACGCCGCAAAGGTGCGGTCAAACGCGGGCGGGTTGCGCAGGCATTCGCCGCAAGCGGGGGCGGAGGCGGGTGCCGCGCATTGCAAACAGCGGGAGGGGGCGGCGAGGCGCGCAATATCTTGGCGGCAGGGCGCGCAAACGGCGTTTTGGCACGGCGCTCTGCATAGCGCGCAACTATGCCAAAACGGGGCGAAAAACGGGCGGGGCGCGGAATCCTTTACGCCGGGGGTTGTTTTCATTTCCGCGTATTTTACGCTTTGCCGACTCGCGGCGGCAATGTTTTTTTGTCCGCCTTTTGCATGCGCGCGAAAACGGCGGCAGCGAAGGGCGGGGCGGCGGCGGCGGGGCGGCGATTTATTTTTTATTTCCCCGCTTGTTTCCCGCAATATTTTACGCCGCGCTGTTTTACAATGGCGGGGTTTTAATCGGGGCGGCGCATTATGTGGAAACAGCTTTCGGGGATTTTTGCTTTGACGGCGACCAACGGGCTTTTACAAGCCGGACACGGCGCGCTGTCGTCCCTCCTCGTCCAGCAGGGGGGGCGGCTGGAATTTTCCGAAACTTTGCTGGGGGCGATGATTTCATGCACCTATCTCGGATTTTTGGCGAGCGGCTTGCTGCTTTCCCGCCTCTTGCCGCGCATTTCGTTTATCCGCACTTTCGCCGTTTGCGCTTCGCTGATGGCGTCTTTTGCGCTGCTGATGCCGATGCTGCCGTTTACCGCCGCGTGGCTTGTGCTGCGTTTTTTTCACGGGATGTTTCTGTGCGCCGCGGTGATTATTTGCGACGGCTGGCTCAACACTAACGCGACAAAAGAAAACCGCGGCAAATTGATGGGCGTTTTTATGACGGTAAATTATCTTTCTTACGGCGCGGGGCAGTATGTTTTGATTATCGGCGAAAGCGTCCCGGCGCATGCGTTTATGGCGGCGGCGTTGTTGCTCGCGCTGTGTTTGCTGCCGATGTGCCTTACCCGTTTTCCGGAGCCGCAACCCCCGGCGCGCGAAGACAGCGACGGCATGCGCTGGCGCGACGCCTACGCGATTGCGCCGGTGGCGTTTTGGGGGCAGTTTGGTTTCGGCGCGTTTACCGGCGCCACGCTTTTATTCATAAGTTATGTGGAAGGGCTGGGCGTGACGACGGCGCAACAATCGTCGTTGGCGGCGCTTTTTTTCGGCTGCGGTTTTATGCTCCAAATCCCCGCCGGATGGCTCGCCGACAAAGTGCGCGACCGGCGCGATTTGCTCATGGGAATTAGCGCGTTTTCGGCGGTTGGCGCGGGGGCGTTGGGGTTGGGGAATGTTTTGCCCTACGGCGTTTTGGTGGCGTGCATTATTTTGTTGGGGGCGGTGTCTTCCAATTTATTCGGGTTAAATATGGCGTACGGGCAGGATTTTGTAGAGCGCGGAAAATCGGCGGTATATTCCGGGGTGTTATTGCGCGTCTACGCCGCCGGGGCGTTGACCGGCCCGCCCGTAGCGGGGTTTTTAATGGGCGCGGTTTCGCCGAATATGTTGTTTGTATTTTGCGCCGCCGTGATGGGCGGGATGACATTAGTCACCGCGACAAACCGGATTATGCCGCGCTACCGTCCGGCAAAAACCGAACAATTCCGCCCCGTTTCCCCGTTGACCGCAACTTCCGCCACGGTGGCGGAAGTGCTGTATACGGAAACCGACATCGGTCCCGATTTTCCCGAAGACGATTCCGCCGAACCGTCCGAAGATGCGGAAAATGATTCCGCCGCCGGCGATTCCGGCAACGCCGCCGCGCATTTGGCAAACGGCGCGGCGCGGGGTAAAATAGCGGACGAAGACGGCGTTCAAAAAAACGCCGAACCCGCCAAAGAATAACGAAAGTTTTTTTTCCATGTCCGATTCCAAAACAGACGCCAAACCCGGTCCGCCGAAAACGATTCGCCCCGAAGATTTGACCCGGCTGGCGCGTTTGGCGCGGCTGGAAATTCCGCCCGCGGAAGCCCCGCAAGCGGCGCGGGCGTTAAACGATATTTTGGCGATGATGGAAACATTGCGGCAAGCCGACATTCCCGGCGGCGGCGAACTTTCGCATGTGCAGTTTTGGGACAAATCGCTGCGCCTGCGCGAAGACGAAGCGCGCCCCGGCTACGCCCCGGAAGAATTGTTGCAAGACGCGCCGCAAACCGCGGACGGTTATTTTATCGTGCCAAAAATCATAGAATGAACGGCGAATTGCATGCCGCCGGGGCGCGGCGTTTGCGCGACATCGCCGCCGCCGGCGAAGCGTCTCCCGCCGAAATCTTCGCGCACTTCCGCCGCCGGGCGCAAACATACCAACGGCTTAACGCTTTCGTCCACTTGGCGGAAGAATGCGCCGCGCCAAACGAAGGCGCGTTGCGCGGCGTGCCGGTCGCGCACAAAGATATTTTTTGCCAAAAAGGAATCGTCAGTTCATGCGCCTCGCGCATTTTATCTTCCTACCGCCCGCCGTTTGACGCCGCCGTTGTAGAACGCGCGAAAGATTCCGGCATGACTTTTTTGGGGCGGACGAATATGGACGAGTTTGCAATGGGCTCTTCCGGCGAACATTCAATTTACGGCGCGGCATTAAATCCATGGGATGAAAGCCGCGTGCCGGGCGGCAGCTCCAGCGGGGCGGCGGCGGCGGTGGCGGCGCGCCTTGCGCCGCTGGCGACCGGCACGGACACCGGCGGCTCCATCCGCCAACCCGCCGCGTTTTGCGGCATTACCGGCGTAAAGCCGACTTACGGGCGCGTTTCGCGCTGGGGCATGGTGGCGTTTGCGTCCAGTTTTGACCAGGGCGGCGCGCTTGCCGTTTCCGCCGAAGATTGCGCGCTGGCATTAAACGCGCTTTGCGGTTTTGACGGGCGCGATTCCACATCCCTGCAAATGCCGCCCGAAGACATGACGCGGTTGTTGGACGAACCCGTGCGGGGCATGACGATTGGCGTGCCGGAAGATTTTTTCGGCGAAGGATTGGACGCCGAATGCGGCGCGCGGGTGCGCGAGGCGCTCGCCGAATTGCAAAAAGCGGGGGCGAAATTAAAAGAAATTAAACTGCCGTCTTTCGGCCTCGCCGTTCCCGCGTATTATGTTTTAACCTGCGCCGAAGCGTCCAGCAATTTATCGCGTTTTGACGGGGCGCGTTACGGGCGGCGCGCCGCGGAGTTTTCCGGCTTGCAGGAGATGTACGAAAAAAGCCGCGCCGAAGGATTCGGCGGCGAAGTCAAACGGCGCATTTTGGTCGGCGCGTTTGTGTTGTCTTACGGTTATTACGACGCCTATTACCGCCGCGCCGCGATGGCGCGCCAACGCATCGCCGCCGATTTTGCCGCGGCGTTTGCGGAATGCGATTTAATCGCCGGACCGACCGCGCCCGGTCCCGCTTTTCCGCTGGGCGCGTTTGCCGAAAGCGATCCGGTGTCCATGTATATGCAGGATATTTACACGGTTCCGGTAAGTTTGGCGGGATTGCCGGCGGCGTCCGTGCCGTGCGGTTTTGCGCGCGGGTTGCCGGTGGGGTTGCAGTTGATTGCGCCGCCGCTCGCCGAAGCGCGTTTGTTGCAGGCGGCGCACCAATACCAATTGCGCGCGGATTTTCATTTGCGCATGCCGGAGATTCGGGAATGACTTGGGAGACGGTTGTCGGTTTGGAAATTCACGCGCAGCTTTCCACGGAGAGCAAAATATTTTCGCCCGCCGCGGCGGGATATTGCGCCGAACCAAACCGGCAAGTGCGCGAAGTGGATTGCGGCATGCCCGGCGCGCTGCCGTCTTTTAACCGCAAGGCGGCGGAATACGCGATTCGTTTGGGGCTTGCGCTGGAGGCGGAGATTTGCCGCGTTTCCGAATTCGCCCGCAAAAATTATTTTTACCCCGATTTGCCGAAAGGATACCAAATCAGCCAGTTTGAATATCCGATTGTCCGCGGCGGGCGGATTTCTTTTTTATTGGACGGCGAAGAAAAAACGGTCGGCATCACCCGCGCCCACTTGGAAGAAGACGCGGGAAAATTAATGCACGGCTTGGGCGGCGGCGCGGGCGTGGATTTAAACCGCGCCGGCGCGCCGTTGTTGGAAATCGTATCGGAGCCGGACATCCGCTCCGCGCGGGAGGCGGCGGAATACGCGAAAGCCATGCATCTGCTGGTCCGCTGGCTCGGCGTTTGCGACGGCAACATGCAGGAAGGGTCTTTTCGCATGGACGCGAATATTTCCCTGCGCCGCAAAGGCGCGCCGCTCGGCATTCGCAGCGAAATTAAAAATATTAATTCGTTTCGTTTTTTGGAGCAGGCGTTGGAATACGAAGTTTTGCGCCAGCGCGGTATTTTGGAAGAAGGCGGCGAAGTGGCGCAAGAGACGCGCCTTTTTGATTCCGCCAAAGGACAAACGCGCGCGATGCGCGGCAAAGAAGACGCGCACGATTACCGTTATTTTCCCGACCCGGATTTGCCGCCGCTGGTGATTTCCGAAGAATGGATTGAACAAACGCGCGCCGCGCTTCCCGAATTGCCGCAAGCGCGCCGCCGTCGTTTCGTTGGCGAATTTGGATTGTCTTTATACGATGCGGCGGTTTTAACCGCAAGCCGCGCCGCCGCCGATTATTTTGAACAAACGCTCGCCGCGATGCCGCGCGCCGAAAACGCATCGGCAAAATTGTGCGCCAACTGGATATGCGGCGAAATCGCGGCGTTGTTAAACAAAAATAATCTGCCCGCCGAAGACGCAAAAATACCGCCGGAAAAATTGGCGGGATTGTTGCGGCGCATAGAAGACGGCGGCGTTTCGGGCGGCGCGGCAAAACAGGTATTGGAAATTATGTGGAACGAAGGCGGGGAAGCGGACGCAATAATCGCGCGGGAAGGCATGGCGCAAATCAGCGCTCCCGCCGCGCTGGAAAAAATCGCCGCCGCCGCAGTCGCCGCGCATCCGAAACAAGCGGAACAATTTCGCGCCGGCAAAGAAAAGATATTCGGCTTTTTTGTCGGCAAAGTTATGCAAGAAACAAAAGGGCGCGCCAACCCGGCGCAAACCAATGAGATTTTGCGCCGCCTGCTTTCCGGCGAATGACGCGCAACATGCAAAACCGCATGCCGGAATTATTTTTTGGCGCGGCGGAATGACGAGCGGCGGTTTTTTGGAATCGCTCGCCGCCGCGGCGCGCAAAAATAAAAAGCGGATTGTGTTGCCGGAGTTTGCGCGGCGCGAAGTTTTGGGCGCGGCGGCGCGGGCGCAACGAGACGGAATCGCCGACTGCGTTTTATTGGGCGCGCCGGCGGAAATTAACGCCGCCGCCGCGGCGCATAATATTACGCTGCCCGATTCCATCACCGCAACGCTTGCGCCGGTCGCCGCGCTTGCGCCGCCGCTGGCGGTATTGCGCGCGCGCCGCGGATTATCCGCGGAAGAAGCGGCGGCGTGGCTGCACAGCGCGCCGTTTGCCGCCGCGGCGATGATGGTGCGCGAAAAATACGCGGACGGCATGGTCGCCGGGGCGGGCGCGGCGTCTGCCGAAGTGTTGCGTCCGGTATTGCAAATTCTCGGCGCGGCGGAAGCGCGCGCGTCTTCGTTTTTTTTAATGGATATGCCGCAGGGCGCAAAACTATTCGCCGACTGCGCGCTCAATGTCCGCCCGTCCGCCGAAGAGCTTGCCGCTATCGCGGCGCAAAGCGCGGAAAGCGCGCGCCGTTTCGGGATTATTCCGGCGGTCGCTTTGTTGAGTTATGCCACGGGCGATTCGGCGGAGGGCGAAGACGCGGCGCGTATCGGGCGGGCGGCGGAGATAGCCCGCCGCAATATGCCCGGCGTTTCGGTGTTTGGTCCGGCGCAATACGATGCGGCGGTGTCGCCGCAAATCGGCGCGCGCAAAGCGCCGCAATGGAAAGACGCGGGGCGCGCGAATGTTTTAGTTTTTCCCGATTTGGCGTCCGGCAATATCGCGTATAAGGCGGTGCAGCAAGCGGCGGGAATCGCCGCGGTCGGTCCGCTATTGCAGGGAATCGCCGCGCCGGCGAATGATTTGTCGCGCGGCGCAACGGAAGACGACATTTATTACACAATCGCCGCCACCGCGGTGCAGGCGGGTGCGGCGGATTAAACGCCGCCGCCGTTTTATCGGCGGCGTTAGCCGTCTATTTTTTTGGTTTGGACGATTGTCAGCGCGATTGCATCGGCGGCTTTTTCCATGACGCCGATTTCCGCCAGCGTTAGTTCCCGCCCTTTGCGCGATTTTAAATATTTATCCAGCGGGCGGTAGCCGCCTATTTTATAGTTATACATTTCCGCCGATACCGGGGCGAAGTATTCTTTTTGATTGAAATACAAACGTTTCTCTTTTTCGCTGTGGAATATTTTTTCCACTTTGAGGGTTTGGGCTTCGCGGCACAGCCCGGTTTTGCCCGCCGCTTTGCCGCGCAACAGGTGCGTTTCTATCAGGGCGCGCCCGATTTTTGCCAGCCGCATAAATTCGGCGTTTTCTTGCGGGAAAGGAATGCGCGGAAATTCCAACCGCAGCAATTCCGCGTATTTGCGCCGGTAATTCGGCGAATACAGCATGGCGTAGATATAGCCGAGAATATTTTCCGGCGCGTGTTTTTTGCCGTAGCGGCGGTCAAGCCACAGGCGAAATTCCGGGCTGATATTTTCTTCGCGGACGACTCCCCCCATTTTATTGTTATAACAATAAAGCGGAAAAAGATACGCCCCGCCTTTATTGCTTAATGTCATTCTAAAATCCGCGATTGTATCGGCGACAAACGCGTGGTTAAAATCCTTTTCGGCGACTTGCCTGACGGTAACCAATCCAAGATTACCGCCCGCCCGCATGTGGCGCATAACATCGCCGCGCGGCTTGCAATGAATGCCGCGCGAATTTCCCGTGTAATAGGTATGCCGCATGTCAAAAGGACGGTATGCAATTTGGCAAAATTTGTTTTTATCCAATTTGTCGTCTTGCAGATCTTTTTGCGCAAACGTAATTTTCCAGTCGCGGGCGTCCGCCGCAAGGCAAAAATGCGCTCTGGCGCTTTCGGGCGCCATGGCTGCAAATTTCGCCATTCTGCGCTGAAATTCGCTTTTGTTAAACCCCAAGGTTAATCCGTCCCTTGCCGTAATAATGCTGACGCTATTAACCGGAAAAATATCCTTAACAGACCAAAGTTTGTTAAATTCTTTCGCCAATTTTTTGTTTTCCGGAATAAACAAATAAAACGGCGAAGCGGGTTTAATTTTCGTCCATTTAATGGATTCCATGCTTTGTTCGTCGCATTGCTTATATTTGCTTGCCCGCGTCCCCCAAAAGTCGCAGTGATACGCGCCTTTTACCAGCCCCGGGTTTTTCACAAAAACGCTAACCGCAACGCCTTGCCTAATATCAAAAACATTGTAATCCCCGCCGCCGTCCGGGGCGCGTTCCTGCCTGTTGGAATTGCCGTGCAAATCCAAAAAATACAAGCGGTTAAAAGTTTTCAGCAAACTTTCCCGCATGCCGCGAAATGTCGGGTTATCCAAAAAAGCGTGGTTGGTAATAATTGCGACAACGCCTTCGT
>JBPCWY010000066.1:0-8508 GCA_051009035.1 Gammaproteobacteria bacterium | reverse complement strand
TCGGGCGGCATTTTTGTCAAACTCAGCGAATTGGGACCGATTGCCACCGCGTTTTACCGGATTCTTTTGGCGATGCCGCTGGCGATTTTATGGGCCAAGTTTTCCGCCGCCCCGCGCCCGCGCGCCGGTTTTTGGAACGCGCCGCGCGGCGATTTTATGCTGCTGGCATGCTCTGGCGCGTTTTTGGCGTTTGATTTAATTTTATGGCACATCTCGTTTCATTACACGACGGTCGCCAACGCCAATTTATTGGCGAATCTCGTGCCGTTTGTCGTCGTGCCGGTATCATGGTTTTTGTTTCGCATCCGCCCGTCGGGGTTGTTTTTGGCGGGGCTGTTTGTCGCCGTTGCGGGCGTCGCGCTTTTAATGTCGGGCAAAATCAGCCCGTCCCGCGATAATTTTCTCGGCGATATTTTGGCAATCGCCACGGCGTTGTTTTACGGGCTGTATTTGGTAACGGTCGGCAAATTGCGCGAGCGTTACAACGCCGGCGACATTTTATTTTGGGGCGGATTTTCATCGCTGGCAATTTTGTTTGCGGCGGCGGCAATTTGGGAAGAAGCGTTATTGCCGCAAACCATGCGCGGCGTTTTGATTCTCGGCTGCCTTGCGGTATTTTCGCAAATCGGCGGGCAAGGATTAATTGCGGTCAGTTTTGGCCGCCTGCCAATTAACTTTGCTTCGATCGCGGTATTAATGCAGCCGGTAATCGCCGCGCTTTACGCGTTGTTAATTTTTTCCGAAAAATTGTCATATGCGGAAATCGCCGGCATCGCCGTTGTATTAGCGGGAATATACATCGCCAAAACCGGTTCCGCGCATTCCGGAAAAACTAGCGGATAAGAAAGTTGACCGGAGGAAATCGTAACAAGGCGGCCGCAGGAGAATCTGCGGCTGGATAACCTCCTTTCCCGGAAAGAATCCAAGACGGATGCGGAGATTTCCGCTTCTTTCCAGCGTTCGCCCATATTGGCTTGTGTTTTTGTTTTTTGCGCACCATGCGGAAAAATTTTATTTTTCGGCGATTTTGGGCGGATTTTGGTCATAAAACTGCTATATAAACAACATTTTTAATAAAAATAGTTATTTTATGCCTTTATGGGCAAAAAATAATATATAATCGGCAACATGGTGCAAAGAGGGAGATTTTAAATTTGTTTTTAATCTCGCGGTAAGCATTGAAAAGATAAACCTTTGAGGAATCAAGCGGTGGGTGAAAGGCGTCAAGAGTGGAATTATATTCCCGAGTTGCCATTGGGGGTATCGCCGCTGTGGCAATGGCCGCCAAAGCCGCTGGCGGTGTTGAAATGGTATTGGGATGGCTGGTTCTTAATCACGGTCAATCTGATGATACTTGGGCTTGCGGTGGCAAGCTGGCGGTTTTTTGCTCCTTCTCTGGAAACCGCCGAAACCTTGTCGTCGGATTGGATCGCGCAGATCACCCTGCGCAATCTCGCGCTCTTAGTTGTGGTGGCGGGCGTTCTGCATTTGTATTTCTATGCCTTCGGGATGCAGGGCCGCGAGCAGAGGTTTGACTCCCGTGAAATGCCTAAAAAAGGCAAGGCGTATACCCTCAACAGCCAGTTGCGCGACAATATATTCTGGAGTTGCACCAGCGGAGTGTTGGTTTGGTCCGCCTATGAGGTGCTGATGACATGGTGCTATGCCAACGGCTATTTGGCGATTTCGGATTGGGATCTCAATCCGTTCTGGTTTCTGGCGATATTTTTTCTAATCCCGATTTGGGAAAGTTTCTATTTTTATTGGATTCACCGCTTTTTGCACTGGCCGCCGCTCTACCGGATTGCCCATTCACTGCATCACCGCAACACCAATATCGGGCCGTGGTCCGGGCTGTCAATGCATCCGATTGAACATCTTATTTATTTTAGTTCGGTGCTGATCCATTTTGCCATCGTCTCGCATCCGGTGCACATGGTGTTCCATCTGCAATTCTATGCGCTGGTTGCGGTGACCACGCATACCGGGTTTGACCACCTGTTTCTGAAAAACAAAAACCGGCTCAGTTTGGGGACTTTCCACCACCAGATGCACCACCGGTATTTTGAGTGTAACTACGGCAATCTGGATGTGCCATGGGACATCCTGTTCGGTTCGTTTCACGATGGCACGGAAAAGGCCCGCGATAAAATGCGCGCCCGCCTCAAGTTGCGCCATAAAGGCAAAAAATGATGTATAATGGATTGGCATGGCGCAAGCAGGCGGGCGCTTTATTTTGTTTTTTTAATCCCGCGAGGAAAAATCATGAAACACGCTAAACAATCTTTAATTTTGACCTGGTGCTTTTAGAGGAGCCGCCGTATAAGGAGGGGGAGTGGAAAGTCGTTTCACAGAAGGACGATCCGGAGTGGCTGGAAAAATCCAATGTGGACATGGAGTGGCCGAAAACTTATATTCATATTCATTATGCAAAATCGCTCGAAGAAACGCATCCCGATGCGGCGGCTTTGCTTTCCAGCGTCAAACTGGACGCCGATACGGTAGCGGCAATGATGTTTGAAGTGGACGATAAAAAACGGGACCCGCTGGAAGTTGCGAAAGAATGGGCGGCGAAAAACAGCGGGCGGGTGGAATCCTGGTTCGGCAACTAATTTGCGGGCGGGCGGCGGAAACGAGGAAATGCCCTCCCCCGAAAGCGTTATCGTTCTGCGCAATGTCTAGAAAATATTCGGCAACGCCGGCGGCGGCGAAAAATTCGGGAGCCGGAAAAGCCGAACTGCTTGATAAGTTTAACTGTATTTTGGGCATGGCGGATATTTCGCTGGAAATTTTTCCCGGCGAAATATTTTGCGTAATGGGGTTGTCCGGAAGCGGTAAATCCACTTTGGTGCGCCACTTAAACCGGTTGATTGAACCGACATCCGGCGAAGTAATTGTTCTCGGCCGCGATATCATGAAAATCACCGACAATGATTTGCGCGACTTGCGCGCCCGCCGCATTGGAATGGTATTTCAGCACATGGCGTTGTTTCCGCACCGTCCGGTGCGAGACAATGTCGCGTTTCCATTGGAGGTGCAGGGAGAATCAAAAGCGCGGCGGCGAAAAATTTCACAAAACGCGCTGTCTATGGTTAACTTGGACGGATTTGAAGACCGCATGCCGCATGAATTGTCCGGCGGCATGCGGCAGCGCGTTGGTTTGGCGCGCGCTTTGGCTTCCGACCCTGAAATTTTGCTGATGGACGAGCCGTTTAGCGCGCTGGATCCGCTTATTCGCAGGCAATTGCAGGGATTGTTTTTGGAAATTTCCCGCCGCTTGAAAAAAACAACCGTGTTTATCACCCACGATTTGGAAGAAGCGGCAAGTTTGGGAGACCGGATTGCAATTATGAAAGACGGAGGCGTCGTTCAAATCGGCACGCCGGAAGAGATTATTATGAATCCGCGGAGCGGTTATGTCGCGGAGTTTGTGCGCGACATATCCAAGCTCAAATATGCCCGCGCCCGCGCCGTTATGCGCGATATTAAGCAATGGAGCGGCGGTATTCCCGAAGACGCGCCGCGCGTTGACGGCGGAATGAATTTAAGCGAGTTAGTCGGGCTGGTATCCCGCCACGAATCGCCGGTGGTTATTACCGATTCCGGGATTGATGCCGGCGTTGTTAGCCGGGATATTTTATTGCGCTTTATGAAAAAAGAGGCGGAATGAACGCGCCGGACAACGCAAAAACACGGGACGCGGACGCCGTTGATTCGGCGCTTGAATTTGCCGGCCCCCGCGGCGGTTATTATGCGCGCGCATTTGCCAAAATTCAAAGCGGCGCAACGCGGTTTGTATTTAATCCGGCGGCGGCGGTGTTGGGCCCTTTGTGGTCGGGAGCGCGCGGGTTGTGGGAATTTTTCTGGCTGACTCTTTTTTTGGAAACCTTCGTGCTTGTGCAATTTGGACGCGGTCTTTGGGGGGATTTAGGGAGTGCGCATCTGGCGCGGGCGCGGCGGTTGGCGGAAAAATCGCGGGAGATGCTGGAAAAAGCGCAGGATGCGGCGGCATCCGGAAGCGACAACGCGGAAAGTTTGGCGCGCAACGCCGGCAACCTGCAGCGCGCTTCCGACAAAGCGGAAGAAGCCGCGCAAGCCGCCAATACGGGTTCGTTATCGCTGGTTATTTTTGGCGCGCTGGCGTTTATTGCGCTGCGGCTGGCGCAGGGTTTTTTTGCCAACACATTATATGAACAACAATACGCCCGCTGGCGAACGAATAAAAATATTGGCGGCGGCATTCGCGCGGCAAACGCCGCTTTTGCGGCGTTTATTGTCGCGGCGGTTGTGCCGCCGACTCTTTACCGTTTTACCGCGTCCCACCCCGCGCCTTTTTTAACGGTGTTTCCGCAAAGCAAAGAAGCTTACGCCAAAATAGCCGTGTGGCTGGATAACGGTTTTGATACGCTCGCCGACAAAGGCGCGGGATTTTTTGGCGGCTTGACTTCCGCCATTCGTTTTTTATTGGACGGGTTGGAACTTATTTTGGCGGGAACGCCGTGGCCGACGACGTTTTTGGTTATTGTCGCCGTTTCGTGGCGCATTGCCGGGGCGCGCGTCGCCGTTTTTACCGCCGCGGCGCTCGCTTATTTAGGGGTTCTCGGGTTTTGGGAAAAAAGCATGATTACCGTCGCGTTATTAGGGGCGGCGGCGATTTTTTGCATTTTAATCGGCGTCCCGATCGGCGTGTGGTGCGGCAAAAAAGACCGCGTTTATTCCGCCGTCCGCCCCGTGTTGGATTTTATGCAAACGATGCCGGCGTTTGTGTATTTGATTCCGGTCATTGCGTTTTTTGGCACCGGAAAACCGCCGGGAATTATTGCGACAATTATTTTTGGTTTGCCCCCCGTCGTCCGGCTGACCGCGCTCGGCATCCGGCAAGTTCCGGAAGATGTTAAAGAGGCGGCGATTGCTTTTGGCTGCACAAAGCGAAAACTATTGTGGGATGTTGAACTGCCGCTTGCGTTGCCGAGTATTATGACGGGCATTAATCAAACAATATTAATGTGCCTGTCCATGGTCGTCATCGCGTCGCTGATTGGCGCGAAAGGATTGGGGGAAGATGTTTTAGTCGCGTTGCAATATGCGGCAAAAGGGAAGGGATTGTTGGCGGGTTTCGCCATTTTGTTTTGCGCAATGATAATTGACCGCATTGTGCAGGGGCGGTTTAAACGGGGGAACGAAACGGGGAGTAAGTTTTAAAATCGCCGGGCGCGGCGTCCATTGGCGTTTTTTACCGCAAGTTAAAAAACTTCATTGGAGTTTTAAAAAACGGCGCAATTTTTTTTCGCCGCCGCTCCGGCGTGGTAAAATTATTTTTTTCCAACATTGCAACGGAGCGGCAAATGAACGGGAACGACAATGAAATGCGCGACCAGCGCGCTATGATGGAAGGTTTGTATTGGTGGGGCGTGCCGACTTTGTTGCGCTGTCCGCATAACGCCGACCCTGCGGCGTCCGATATTGCGCTGGTCGGCGTGCCGCACAGCACCGGCAACGGCACAACCGAACGCGACCAGCATCTGGGCCCCCGCGCCGTGCGTAATATGTCCGCCATTGCCCGCCGCGTTCATTTGGCTTTCGGTTTTTCTCCGTGGGAATGCTGCCGCGTTTGCGATATGGGCGATGTGCCGCTGCCGGAAGGTAACAACAA
The DNA here is from genome assembly GCA_051009035.1 of Gammaproteobacteria bacterium. Taxonomy (GTDB): domain Bacteria; phylum Pseudomonadota; class Gammaproteobacteria; order Tethybacterales; family Persebacteraceae; genus Persebacter. Next base: position 2,855 of record JBPCWY010000066.1, on the reverse strand, counting down.
CGAATTGTCTATTGCGCGCATTGCCGCTTTTTACGCCGCCATTGCCGCCGCCGGCGCGCGTCCGGTTTCCATCGGCGGCGACCATTCTATCACCGGCGGTATTATTAGCGGTTTATGCGATGGCGGCGCGGCGCTCGCCGGCGGGCGGAAAATCGCTCTTTTGCATCTGGATGCGCATACCGACACATTTCATAATCTGCCGCATTTTTTGGGGGCTAAAAAATCCGCCGCACATTGGGGCAGTTATCTGGTGCAAGAGGGGCGCGTGGACGCTTCCAAAAGCGTTCAATTAGGAATTCGCGGCAATCCCCGCACATTGGAATGGTTAAATACCAGCCGCGAACTCGGTTACCAAATTATCACCAAAGAAGAATACGATGCGCGCGGTCATGACGCTTGCATGGCGGCGGCGCGCGAGCGGCTCGGCGATTCGCCGGTGTATATTACTTTTGATTTGGATTGTTTGGATCCGGCGGCGGCGCCGGCTGCCGCTAACATAGAGGCGGGCGCGGACGGCTTTCGCGTGTCGCAGGCAACGGCAATTTTACAATCCGTGCGCGGACTTAATATTGTCGGCGGCGACGTAGTTTGTTTGGTGCCTACCAAAGATTCGCCGAATAAAATTACCGCGATGGTCGCCGCCGCAATGATGTTTGAATTAACGGCGCTCATCGCCGACAAACACCACCGCCCCGCCGCGGCATGATTAACCGCACTTGCAATTCTTTTACCGCTTTACCGGCGGCGAATCTGCCATTGCTTTGCAAACGCGGGCGCAACCGGCATGCGCAAACCTTGCGCGGCTTGGACTTGCCGCCGTTTATGCCGGTGCCGCTATCGGTTTTACCGGGATTTAAAAAACAACGGGGGATAGTATCATGACGCAAAAACCTTTTAATGCGCCGCTGGGCGCGAATGAAATGCCGCGTTTTGGCGGTCCTACAACGATGATGCGTTTGCCGCCGCAAAACACGGCGGCGGATTTGGATGTTTGTTTTACCGGCATTCCGATGGACATCGGCACATCCAACCGCTCCGGCACGCGCTTTGGTCCGCGCCAAATTCGGCAAGAATCAACTCTCTTGCGCCCGTATAACGCCGCCACCGGCGCCGCGCCGTTTTCCCGTTTGCAAGTCGCCGATATTGGCGATGTGCCGGTTAATCCGTATAACTTGGCGGAGACGGTGCGCGTTATAGAAGAATTTTACCGGCGCAATATATTCGCCCACGCCGCCGTCCCCCTGACGCTCGGCGGCGACCACACGCTGACATTGCCGGTATTGCGCGCCGTTGCCGAAAAACACGGCGCGGTAGCGTTGTTGCATATTGACGCGCACGCCGATGTTAGCGACCGCATGTTTGGCGAAGCCGTCGCCCATGGCACGGTTTTTCGCCGCGCCGCGGAAGAAGGTTTATTAAAAAACGACAAAGTATGGCAAATCGGTTTGCGCGGCGGCGGATACACTGCGAACGATTGGGACTGGGGCAGGCAACAAGGATTTACCGTTATTCCGGCGGCGGATTGTTGGCGGCGCGACATGACGGCGTTGATGGCGGACATTCGCGCCCAACTCGGCGGCATGCCGGCGTATTTAACATTTGACATAGACAGTTTAGATCCGGCGTTTGCGCCGGGCACCGGCACGCCGGAAATTGCCGGTTTAACGCCTTGGCAAGCGTTGGAAATTATCCGCGGTTGCGCCGGTTTAAACTTGGTCGGCTGCGACTTGGTGGAAGTGTCGCCGCCATATGATTTTTGCGGCAACACCGCGCTGGTCGGCGCAAACTTATTATTTGAGATGCTATGCGTCCTGCCGTAGCGCGAATTTTTTTACCGCCCCGCTTTGCCGGCTTTCCCGCGCAAACGGCGGACAATGCGGTTTAATTTAATGCAACGCGAAAACCCCCGCCCGCTATTGGCATATCCTAATTCCCGCGGAGACGCGGGAGCGATTTTTGGAAAAGGCGCTTCTTTCGGCGTCAATCTTTTTGTTCAATGACGGAAGGGGCAAAATCTTTCCATTACCGTCCGCGCTCGTTCTCCAACGACGAAAGATTTTGCCGCCAATGTTGCAATTGGTATTGCAACTATTCCAATTAAAAATCCGCCGGTAAAGTTTTCCGGACGGTAAATTATCCAAAAAATCCGCGCCGCAACGCAAAATTATTCCGCTATTACGCATGCTTGAAGAGCGCGAAAATTATTTGCACCCGCAATTCGGGGATGTTTTTGATTGGGCGGATTTTCATCGCCGGTAATTTTTTGCGGCAGCGGTAGTTTGGGAAAAAGCGCTGTTTCCGCAAACAATACGCGGTGTTTTGATTCTCGGTTGCCTTGCGGTATTTTCGCAAATCGGCGGGCAGGGATTAATTGCGAACGGGCGGCGGCGGAATGCAACGGCAAAAACAACAGAGGCGCATTATCGGCGTATATTCGTTTGCGGTTGCATAGGGAATTTGCGCGCTGTTTTTCGGAAAGCGGGGCATCGGGCAAGCGGGGGGTTGGCAATTTGGCGGGTTTTTTTGTTATAATGGGCGGTGTTTGGAAGTGCCGCAGATTTTTCGGAGTCGCGCGGTTTTTTCCGATGCGTCCGGTTTTAATAAAAGGGCGGCGCGGAGGTATTTTGGAGTTATGCATGATTATGGCGAAATTAATTAAAGCGCGCGGCGGGGCGGGGCGCGGATGACGGCGCTGCCGCCTATGGCGCGGAAGTTTGTCGCCCATTTCGGCGAAATGGGGGGCAAGTGGGGCATCAACCGCATCGCCGCGCAGGTGTTTGCGCTGCTTTATCTGTCGCCGCGCCCGATGCACGCCCCGGAGTTGTGCGAGACGCTGCGCTTTTCGCGCTCGCACA
>JBPCWY010000065.1:0-4661 GCA_051009035.1 Gammaproteobacteria bacterium | reverse complement strand
ACCGCCGCATTAGTGTTTGCGGCGGTTGTCTTGCCGTTTGCGTTTCCCGAATATAAGACGCAGTTGGCGTTTTTGTGGATTTTTGTCCTGTTCTCGCTGACTTGGGATTTGCAGGGCGGGCAAATGGGCTACAATTCTTTCGGCAATATCGTTTTTTTCGGCGTTGGGATGTATGCGGCGGCGGCGATGCAAATCGGCATGTTTTTTGATTTGGGCGCGTGGACCGAAGCGGGGGGCGAAAATACTTACGCCCATTCGCCGGGGCAATACTTCGCCGGTTTTGCGGCGGGTTTTTTTGCGGCGGCGGCGGCGGCGGTGGCGGTTGCGCTGTTGTTCGGCAAATTGATTCTTTCCATGCGCGGGCAATATTTTGCGATTTGCACTTTGGGGTTTGGCATTGCGGCGGGCGAAATTGCGGCGAGCATGAATATTATCGGCGCGGGCAGCGGCATGTCCGTGCCGGTGTGGCCGGACAAAGCGGGCGGTTTGCCGGCGCGCGATTGGGTTTTTTACGGCATAGCGGCGGCGTTGGGGCTGTCGTGTTTCGCCGCGATGAAGGCGCTGCACCGCACGAGATTCGGACTCGCCCTAAACGCGATTCGCGATGACGAGGACAAAGCGGAAGCGATGGGTTTGCCGGCGGCGGCGTGCAAAACGGCGTCTTGGGCGGTGTCGGCGTTTTTTCTCGGATTGGCGGGCGCGCTGGCGGGACACATGATAGGTTTTATTGACCCGACCGAAGTGGCGTTTGCCGGCGCGACTTTCGGCGTGTGGATGGTGTTGATGGCGGTGTTGGGCGGAAAGGGAACTTTGTGGGGTCCGGTTTTGGGCGCGGCGTTGTTTCAATTTTTTAAAGAATTCTTTTGGACTTATTTTTTGGGATGGCAATATGTCATGCTCGGTTTTTTAATCGTCGTTTCGGTCGTGTTTTTTCCGGACGGGGCGGCGGGGTTTTGGCGGAAACACCGCGCGGCAAAAGCGGCGCAAACTGCGGGAGGCGCAAAATGAGCGGCGCGCTGTTGGAAGTCCAATCGGCATGCAAAAACTTCGGCGGCATCGCGGCAAACGACCATGTTTCGCTGCGGGTTGCGGAGGGGGAGATTACCGGATTAATCGGTCCGAACGGTTCCGGCAAAAGCACTTTGTTTAATTTAATTTGCGGCGCGGTTCCGGCGGACGGGGGCAAAATTATTTTCGGCGGACGCGACATCACAGCGCAAACTTCGGCGGAAATCGCGCGCGCCGGGCTGGTGCGCACATTTCAACAAACGCGGGTATACCGCGACATGACATGCATGGACAATATGCGAATCTCCGCCCCGGCAAAACATTGGCTGCGCCCGCCGCCCAAATCCGCGGACGGCGAAGCGTTGGAATTGCTCGCGTTTGTCGGATTGGAATCCAAACGCGCGGAATTGGCGGGCGCGCTTTCTTTCGGGCAGCAAAAATTATTGGAACTCGCGATGGCGTTAATTGCGCGCCCCAAAATGCTGTTGTTGGACGAGCCTACCGCCGGGATTAATCCGACTTTGATTAACGGCGTGCTGGCGCGGTTAAAAACGGTTAACGAACAATTCGGCATTACGCTGCTGGTGATAGAACACAACATGCGCGTGATTATGAATTTGGCGCGGCGCATTTATTGTTTGGCGCACGGGCGGATGCTGGCGGAAGGCGAAGCCGCGGAAATCCAAAAAGACCCGCGCGTTATCGGCGCGTATTTGGGAAAACAATGAACGAAGCGGAAGCCAAACCGAAAACGGGGGCGGAAATTTCCGGCTACGGCGGCGGCGGCGTTGCGGCGAATATTTCAACCGAAAAAGTTAACGAAGAAGCGCGCGCGTTGTCGGAAGGGCGAGATTTGGATTTTGCCGCGCTGCGCGCATTGGCGGGCGGCGGCGAATTTTTGACCATGTCCGGAGTGCGCGCCGGTTACGGAAAAATTGAAATCCTGCACGGGTTGGATTTGTGTTTGGGACGCGGGCAGGCGCTGTGTTTGGTGGGCCCGAACGGCGCGGGAAAATCCACCGTGTTGCACGCGGTTTACGGATTGGCGAATGTATTGGCGGGCGAAATTAAACTGGACGGGCGCAACATCGGCGGGCTTGCGCCGGAAAAAAAATTGGCGGCGGGCGCGGCGTATATTTTGCAGGACAATTCTATTTTTCCCGATATGACGGTGGAGGAAAATTTGTTAATGGGCGGTTATGTTTTGCCGTCCGCCGACGAAGCGCGCGAATCGGCGGAACGCATTTTTGCAAAATACAACCGGCTGGCGGAGCGGCGCAACCAAAAAGCCGGTTCGCTTTCCGGCGGCGAGCGGCGGCTTTTGGAAATTTCGCGCGCACTCATCACCAACCCGTCGCTGTTGTTGGTGGACGAGCCGTCCATCGGTTTGGAGCCGCGCTACATAGACATGGTTTTTGAGATTTTGTCCGACCTGCGCGATGCGGAAGGTAAGACGGTATTAATGGTGGAGCAGAACGCCAAAAAAGGTTTGGCGTTTGCCGACATCGGATATGTATTGGCGGCGGGCAATCTCGCGCTGGCGGGCGCGGGCGCGGAATTGCTGGAAAACCCGGCAGTAGGCAGGTTGTTTTTGGGGGGATGAAACGGCTATAACTGCTTTGCGTCATCGGTTATCCGAAGCAATGAAAAATAATTGCTCCCCGCGTATTGGGGTATTTCGGCAAGCAGTTATGCCGGTAAATAGTTATAAAAGTTGGCGGATTAAAATTTTTTAGCAAGGCATTAAAAAAAGGTTGACACGGCAAAAAATAAGTATAATACGAAAACGGCGCAATTGGCGGCGGACCTTGAAAGGAATCAAACATGAAAATTAACGCAAGAACTGAAGTAATACCGGAGGAATGGACGGTGGAAGAAATTGTCGCGCTTAGAAAAGCGGGGCGGCTGTTTGTTAAACCAAGATACCAGCGAGACATCGTATGGGAAGCGGACCAAATGCGCTTGTTTATAGATTCCATGTTGCGCGGCTATCATGTTCCGTTGCTTTATCTTCGCCGGCATGCGGGAGAAGACGGGGCGGGTCGTTATGAAATTATTGACGGGCAGCAACGGATTGAAACTTTGTTTGGTTTTGCCGAGCATGTTCCCGTTATTGTATCCAATACCCTAAACGGAAAAATTAGAAGACCGATACCCCCGCTTTTTGACCCGGCGGAAGAGGGAGTATTTCCGGATTTTTTGCGCAGGACTCCGTGTCTTTGGGCGAAAAAAACTTTTAAGACGCTTGAGGAAGAAGACAAGCAATATTTTTCGGGACGAAATATTTCCGTTGCGCTCGTAGAAGGAAACGATAACCAAGTGACGGACATGTTTATCCGCTTGCAGGGCGGCTCGTCTTTGACGGAGCAAGAAAGGCGCGACGCCTGGCCGGGTAATTTGTGCGAGCTGGTTTTAAAAACCGGAGGCAAAAGAACGATGGAATTGGACGGACATAATTTTTTCCGGGAATTATTTTCCAATCCGTCCCCCGACCGCGGGCAGATACGGCAAGTTGTCGCGCAGATACTTCTTCTTTTTCTTTTGCGAAAAGAAAAAGGGGCGGACGAGTTTATTTCAATCGGGCGGAAAAATCTTGATGATTGTTATTATCAAAATACCGGGCTGTATTTAAAATCGGATAATGTCGTCCGATTCCGCGATATTTTGGACAAATTGTATCTTCTTTTTCAAGGGCGTATTGCGCCATTGAAAAACCATGACGCAATTCATCTTATTCTCTTTACCGACATGCTGATGGATGATTTTGATTCGGCATGGGAAAAGGGGATTGTGGACGCGTTTAAACACTGGCAGGGAGAGATGGGCCAAGTTAAAACGATGGCGCACTCTCCTGCGGACGAATTAGAGTCGGCATGGATTTACGCGCTGTATCCGGGCCCGAATCCGGATAAGATACATAAAAGGCATGGAGTTTATGTATCCCGTATGTTTGATTTACTTGGCGATAATCTTCGGGCAAAATGCCCCGAAGACGGCTTGACGGACGATTTGCGCGAAGCGGTGTATTACCGCGACGGTAAAAAATGCTGCGAGTGCGGGCAGGAAGTTGAATGGAAAGAATTTAATGACAAACAAAAAGGGAAACATGCGGCGGGTAAATGTCCGTTGTTGTCAAATACGGCGTTAATTTGCGGAAAACATGAATGCAGGTATGGGTCGTAATATTCCTCGTCCCTACGCTCCAGCGTTGGGATGCATATCGGCGGCGTCCCCGCCGCCTTTTGGCGTTTGCGGCAAAATCGCCGCAAACCGCCAGCCGCCTAATCTTCCCACCATGTCATTCCTGCGAAAGCAGGAATCCCGCGTCGTTAACGGCGTTTAGACATTTACCTTCATCCAGTTTTGCCTTGCGGCAAAAATTAACGACACTGGATTCCTGCTTTCGCAGGAATGACGGGAGAGTGTTGGAGCGTAGGGACGGGGCGGGTAGGCGGCAAAAAACGGACGGCGGCGCGGTGATTAATATTTTGATTGCGGGAAGGCGCGCATTGAAACCGCGCTTTACGCGTTTTACGCGCATAATCCTTCGCCGGCGTATTTGTTCCAGCGTTTGTTGAAGACGGCGGCGATTTTGCCGCTGATGATTCCGTCCCGCGCTTGCCGCCATTTTTGGCGGTATTCTTCGCCGCTTT
>JBPCWY010000064.1:0-9100 GCA_051009035.1 Gammaproteobacteria bacterium | reverse complement strand
GGCGCAAAACTATTCGCCCGCAGCAGCGGAAAACATTACCGCCCATTAGTGCTGGGATTAATATTATTCGCCTGCGCCGCCGGTTTATTGCGTTTAGCCCTCGGCGCGGGAAATTAAAACCCCGTCCGTTTCCGCCGCCATTCCCGCCCCTGCCGCCATTCCTTCCCCCGCCGCCATTTCCTCCCTGCCCGTCATTCCTGCGTAGGCAGGAATCTCTTGCGGAGTTGCGGAATCAATAAAAGATTCCTGCCTTCGCAGGAATGACGGCGGAGGGGGCAGGAATGACGGCGGAGGGGAAAGGGCGATGCGCCCGCCGCCGGCAATGGCGCATTTAATCCGCAAAAAAAATGGTGGAGGCGGGGGGAGAAAAACTTAAACGGCTTGCGGTATTCGCCAACTCCACCGCAAATGCCGAAAGGCGACGAGGACGCCGCCAGTATGCATCCCAACGCTGGAGCGTAGGGACGAGAAACACAGGATTCCCCGCCTCCGATTCGTCATTCCTGCGAAGGCAGGAATCTTCTTTTTCCGTGAAGCGGATTCCTGCCTTCGCAGGAATGACGGACGGAGATAGAATCCAAAAGTATGGATTAACGGCAAATTTTATCAGGGAATTTTGGGGCGGTATGTTCTGTTTCGGATTGCTTTTGCGCGCGTTACCGCTTCGCGTTTGGCGTCGTATATTTTTTGCGTGGTGAGGTAAAAACCCCAATAAGTGTCGCGTATAAATTCGGCGGCTTCTGCGCTTCCGTTTTCCGCGGCGACGGAAAGCCAGACATAACTTTCGTATTCGTTTTCAATGCCGCCGTCCCCCGAAAAATACAGCGAAGCCGTTATAAACTGCGCTTCTACGATTCCCCGCACCGCCGCTTTGTGAAACCATCCAAACGATTCTTTTTCGTCGCCGCCGAGCTTGCCGTCGTAAAGCATCGCGCCGACATTATACAATGCGGCGGACGGAAAAAAATTTTTGTTCGCCCCGAGAAGGTCTACATCGTTGTCCTGCAACAATTCTATAAAACCGGCATGTCCCCGCACCGCCGCCCGCACCAAAGGCGTGATGCTTTGGTTGTTTAACGCATGGGGGTTTGCGCCGTTAATCAACAGCAGTTTGCCGAGTTTGACATGCCCGTAAGTCGCCGCCGCCAACAACGCCGTGCCGCTTTCGGCTTCGCCGTCCGGCGGGATGTCGTTGTTTAGTAAAATTTTTGCGGCTTCGGTATGCCCCTGCTCCGCCGCCAATACCAGCGCCAGCGCGCCGTTGTTGTTTGCTTCAAGGTCCGCGCCGTTGTTTATTAATATTTTGATAACTTCGGCATGCCCGGATTGGGCGGCGCGCATGAGCGGCGTATTGCCGGAATCGTCCGCCATATCCGGGGACGCGCCAGAGGCGAGCAGGCGGTTAACTTCCGCAAGTTTGCCTTTGTCCGCCGCCTTGCACAGCGCGCATTCTTTGGCGGGTTTGGGTTCTTCGGCGGCGGGTTCGGCGGCGGCGGCGGGTATTGCCGGCGCTATGGCTGCAAAAACCCAAAACACGGTCGCCGAAAAAAAATGCCGTTGCATCGCGCCGCAATTATACTATACATGTTTGCGGTTTTGGCGCAAACCGGAATCCGCCGCATTTTTTCGGCGGTTTGCCGCGCGGTTTTATGCGCCGGGCGCGGTTGTTTTTTGGGATTGCCGTTTTGCGAAAACGGCGGAATGCAAAACGGCGGGAAGGGAAAACGCGGGCGGGATTTTGCGTTGTTTAATTTTCGCGGCAGGGGGCGGAGAGGGCGGCGGCGCATTTTTTGTCGGGAGCGTCCAGCGCCGGATTTTGCGCCATCCAATACCGCCGCCGCAGTTTTTGGTATTCCGCCCACGCGTTTTCCGCCGCCAATAAATGCAGCAAATCAATTAATGCCGGATTATCCGCCGCCGCATCTTCCGCAACGGCGGCTTCCAATTTTTGCCGCGCATTTTCCCGCCGCCCCGCGAGCAATTCCAAAACGCCTTCGCGGTGTAAGATTTGCGCGCGCCATTCGGGCAAAAAATTACCGGCGTGGCGCAATGCGGAAAGCGTATCGCGGATTTCGTTTGTGGAAATGGCGCCCGCTTTGCCGCCGATACGGGCGGTTAATTCGCCGAATAATCCTTCTGGCGTTTGCGCCAACGCCGCGCGCAAATTTTCCATCTCCGCATCCGGCGGGCGGTTGTGGGCGGTGGCGGTTAGGGCGCGGGCGGCGTCAAAAATCCCGCGCCGCACGGCGATTTTGCTCCACTGCCGCGCGTGCGAGTCAAAATCGCCGTATTGCCGAAGCAGGCGGCGGTAGAGATTTAACAACGGCGGCGGCGGGGGCGTTTTGTCCCGCGCTTGCCATTCCTGCAAAATTCCCCAATCTCCAACGGGCGCGTTTTTGGGCGGATGAAATGTGTGGGTCGTATAAAACCGCCGCCGCCCCGCATACTCTTGCAATTCCTCAACGGATTTTGCCGGGGTAATGTCGGGGCGGTAGGCAAGCGCATGTAGGCGGTAAAATACCGGAAATAATAAATCGCCGTCCAAAACAAGCACCGCGTTTTGGGGTAAAGAATCCAAAATCGCCGCGGCGTATTCTTCCGCCAAATCGTCTTCGTTGCGGTTGTTTTGCTGCCAATTTAGCGCGCCCGCGGCAAATGCCAAAATTAACGCCGCCGCCGCCCGCCGTTTTTGCGGGAGGAGTTTTAATCCTTCCGCCGCAAAAATCATCAAAAAAATCATCGCCGGCAAAGGATAAGCGGCAAAAATCGTCCGCGCCGTTGCGCCTTCTACATCGCCGCATAAAATCCATCCCAAAACGGGGGCGGCGGAGGCGATTCCCGCCAATACCGCCGCGCTCCACAACGGCGGGCGGCGGCGTAAAAAAACCAGCGCGCCCGCCGCCGCCGCTACTCCGGCGTAAGAATATTCCGCCGCCAACAAACGCGCGCCCCACCACGCTCCGGCGGCGCATTGCGTCCATTCTTGCGGGGCGGCGGGGAGTTTGGCGTAGGGCGCGCGCGCGATATACGCCAAAGTTTCGCGCCATTCCAGCGGGGGCGCAACGATGGACAGCGGCGCGCCCCATTGCGCGCGCAATAATAGATACAAATACGGGGCGAGTCCCAATACCGCCAATCCCGCGCCCGCCGCCCAATCGCGCGGGGGGATTTTGCGCCAAGGGCGCGCGGCGGCAAAAAACAGGATAAACGCCGGGGCGTTTAGCGCATACAGCGGCCAATGGTTTGCCAACCCTAAACCGCCCAACAAAAAAAGCCACAACACCCGCCGCCGGGACGGATGCCGAATTACCCGCAACAAAGCGGCGAGTGTCGCCGCAACGAGCAGGGCGTTTAGCGCGTATACTTCGGGAATTACCGCTTGCGCCCAAAATTGCGCGCCCAATCCCAGCATCGCCGCCATGCCCGCCGCCGCCGTTGCGCCCGCCCCAAAACGGCGCGCAATTTCGTAAAAGAAAACGCATGCGCCCGCCGCCGCAAGCGCCGAAAAAACGGCGGTCGCCTGCGCCGGATTGAGCGGCAAAATATCCGCAAGACGCGCAAACGGCGCGCATAACAAAGTATACAGCGGATAACCGGAAGGATGTAAAACGCCGAAGTTGTAGCAAACGGCGGCAATCATGCCGGTATCTTCAAACACCGCGCCGGGCGGCATGGAAATCCCGTAGACGGCGAGCAGCAACGCCGCCGCCGCCGCCGCCGGCCATTCGCGCCGCCACGAAAAATATTGAAGCCGGTGCATGGCGGCATTGTAGCAAAACAATTTTGCCGTTTTGGACGGATGCGCCAAAAACCGCCGCCGCCGTTTTGTTTCGCCGTTTCTTTTTCCGCAGTTTTCCCTCGCAATTCCGGCGGCGGGGAATTGCAAAAACGGCGAAAATGCGCGAAATTGCGCGGGTTTTCCCGCCGCTTTTCCGCCGCAACCCAAACCGCAAATACCGGAAAGGCATGTATTTTTCATGCTTTTAACGGCGGCAAATCAAGGCGTTGCAACCCGCCCGCGCAATTTGGCGGCAACGGGTAGCGCGGGCGGAAAACGGCGGGGGCGGGAAAGGGCGTAAAAATAAAAAATTAAAATTTTGTTTTTGCGCCGCGCGTATATTATAATTATTCGCTTATGAAAAAAATATCCGTTGTCGGGGCGCGCGCGCATAATCTTAAAAATATTAATGCGGAATTGCCGCGCGACAAAGTCGTGGTGGTGACCGGCGTTTCCGGGTCGGGAAAATCCTCCCTGGCGTTTGATACGATTTTTGCCGAAGGGCAGCGGCGGTATGTAGAATCGCTTTCCACTTACGCGCGGCAGTTTTTGCAGGTGATGGGAAAACCCGATGTGGATTCTATTGAAGGGTTGTCGCCCACGATTTCCATAGACCAAAAAACCGCCTCGCACAACCCGCGCTCCACCGTCGGCACGGTCACCGAGATACACGATTATATGCGCCTGTTATACGCCCGCGTGGGCGAGCCGCACTGCCCGAAGCACGGGATTAAATTAGAAACGCAAACCGTCGCGCGCATCGTGGATTTTTTGCTCGCGCGGTTGTCCGGGCGGATGCTGGCGGTGCTGGCGCCGCTGGTGATTGACCGGCGCGGCGAACACTTGGAAATCTTCCGCGACATTGCGGCGAAAGGATTTGCCCGCGCGCGCGTAGACGGCAGGATTTACGATTTGGAAGACATTCCGCCGCTCGCCAAAACGGTAAAACATACCGTGGAAATTGTCGCCGACCGCCTGCGCCCGTCCGCCGCCAACCGCCAGCGGCTCGTAGAATCGGTGGAAGTCGCGGCGCAATTCGGCAACGGACGGCTGCATATTTTGGAAATGGATTCCGCGGACAAATCCAACGGCAAGGCGGCGGGCAAGGATAATTTTCTCGTTTTTTCCACGCGCCACGCTTGTCCGAAATGCGGTTTTGCGCCGCCTGAAATGGAGCCGAAATTATTTTCTTTCAACAACCCAAAAAGCGCCTGCCCCTCCTGCGAAGGGCTCGGCGTCAAAAACGAATTTGACCCGGCATTAGTCGCGGAAAACCCCGATTTGTCTTTGGCGGCGGGGGCGATTCGCGGGTGGGACCGGCGCAACCCGTATTTGTTCGCGATGTTAAAATCGGTTGCGGCGGCGTTTGACATAGATTTGCAAAAGCCGTTTAACCGCCTGCCCGCAAAAGCGCAAAAAATTATTTTATACGGCAGCGGCGGCGCGCCGGTTAAGTTTTCTTACGCTACGCAATCGGGCAAAGGCGCGGGCGAAAACCGCGTCTACCAAAAAACCGCGCCGTTTGAAGGCGTGATTCCAAATATGGCGCGCCGCATGCGCGAAACCGATTCGCCGCATGTGCGCGAGGAACTTTCCCGCTACGCCGGAATGCGCCCGTGCGCGGCGTGCGGCGGACGCCGCTTGTCGCCGCCCGCCCTCGCCGTAAAAGTCGGCGGCTTCGGCATTCACGAAACTTCGGCGTTGCCGCTGGACGAATTGGCGATATTTTTTGACCGCCTCAAATTGCAACCTTCGCAAGCCGCCGTAGCCGAGCGCGTCGTGCGCGAAATCCGCGAGCGGGTCGGGTTTTTGGTTAATGTCGGTTTGGAATATCTTTCGCTGGAACGCGCCGCCAACACATTATCCAGCGGCGAAGCGCAACGCATCCGCCTCGCCAGCCAAGTCGGTTCCGGGCTGACCGGCGTTACCTATGTTTTGGACGAGCCGTCCATCGGGTTGCACCAGCACGACAACGGGCGTTTGTTGCGAATGTTAATTCGTTTGCGCGATTTAAAAAACACGGTGATTATTGTAGAACACGACGAAGAAGCGATTTTATCGGCGGACCATGTCATAGACATCGGCCCGCTCGCGGGCGTGCGGGGCGGCGAAGTCGTCGCCGTTGGAACGCCCGCCGCCATCGCCCGTTGCGCGAAATCCATTACCGGACAATATTTAAGCGGCGCGCGGTGCATTGAAGTTCCCGCCAAACGGCGGCGGGGCGGCAAAAAAATGCGCGTGCTGGGGGCGCGCGGCAACAATCTCAAAGGGGGCGATTTTTCTTTTTTGCTGGGCGCGTTTAATTGCGTTACCGGCGTTTCCGGTTCGGGCAAATCCACATTGGTGCGCGATATTTTAGTGCGCGCCATGCACCGCCATTTGCACGGCGGGGGCGAAGAGCCGCTGGAACACAAAAGCGTGACGCATTTGGACGAATCGGAAAAACAAGTCGTCGTAGACCAAAGCCCGATTGGGCGCACGCCCCGTTCCAACCCGGCGACTTACACCGGATTTTTCACCCAAATCCGCGATTTATTCGCCGGATTGCCGGCGTCCCGGGAGCGCGGTTATGCGCCCGGGCGGTTTTCGTTTAATGTTGCGGGCGGGCGCTGCGAAAATTGCGAAGGGGACGGATTGATGCGGATTGAAATGCATTTTTTGCCCGATGTATTTATTACCTGCGAAGCATGCCAGGGGCGGCGTTATAACCGCGAAACATTAGAAATTCGCCACCGCGGCAAAAACATACACGATGTATTGACGCTCACCGTTGACGAAGGATTAAAATTTTTCGCCAACATTCCGCCGATTGCGCGGCGGCTGCAAACCTTGCAGGATGTGGGTTTGGGGTATATCCAGCTCGGACAACCGGCGACGACTTTATCCGGCGGCGAAGCGCAGCGGGTTAAACTTTCGCTGGAATTATCCAAGCGCGGCGCGGGCAAAACATTGTATGTGTTGGACGAGCCGACGACCGGACTGCATTTTTACGATGTAGATTTGTTGTTGAAAACGCTGCACCGCCTGACCGACGAAGGCAACACGATTGTGGTGATTGAACACAATTTGGATGTCGTTAAAACCGCCGACTGGATTTTGGATTTGGGCCCGAAAGGCGGCAACGCCGGGGGGACTCTCGTTTCCTGCGGCGCGCCCGAAGAGGTCGCCGCCGACAAAAAAAGCTTAACCGGAAAATACCTGCGCCCCCTTCTCGCCCGCGCCAAAAAACGGAAAGCGGGCAAATAATTCCGTTATAATGGCGGCATGCAAACCGCGATTCCGCAAGCCGACGCCCCGCAAACTTCCGCCGTTTACCGTTTTGAATTTCGCGGGACCGCCGCCGAATACTTTAAAATTTGGCTGGCGAATACGGCATTAACCGTCCTGACGCTCGGCGTTTATTCCGCGTGGGCGAAAGTGCGGGCGAAGCGTTATTTTTACGCGAATACTTTTTTGCACGGCGCAAATTTTGAATACCACGCCAAGCCGCTTTCCATTTTAATCGCGCGCCTGGTTATTTTTACGGTCGTCATCGGCGGCGGCGTTTGGGCGGCGGAAAAAGGCGCGGACGAGGACGCGGCGTATTCGCTGGCGATATTTCTCGTTTTTTTGCCGTGGGCGTGGGCGCGCGGTTTGTCGTTTAACGCGCGCAATTCTTCATACCGCAATGTGCGTTTTTCTTTCCGCCGCGCTTACGGATTTCCGTATTTGTTTAATTTTATATTGCTTACGCCTTTCAATATTTTATTTTTGCCGTGGCTGATGCGCGGCTACCACCAATACAAATCCGAACGCCACCAATGGGGCAAACTGCGTTTTATATTCCGCCGCCCGCCCGTCCCGCCGCAAGCCGGAAATTTTTCCGCGCGGGATACATTTGATTCCCCGCCCGTTTTGCCTTACATGGCAATATTTTGGCTCGCCCCCGTCGTGCTTTTCGCCGCCGCGTCCGTTTTGATTGGATGGGGAATTTCCGCCCCGTCCGGCGAATACGCTTTTGCGTATTTCGCCGCCGCAATTTTGCTCGCGTTGTTGTTTATATTTAAAGCGCGCGCGCGCATGTTTCTTTTGTTTTGGAACGGCGTCAGGAGCGAAAACGGCGCGGTGTTTTACTGCGATTTTTCGGCGCGCGAATTTGCCTACCGCATTTTACTGGTTAATTTTTTCGCCGCGTGGTTGTCGCTCGGATTATTGCACCCGTGGGCGAAAGTGCGCAAAACGCGCTTTTTAGCGGAACGCGTCCGAATATTCGCGCCCTCCGGCGTATTGGAAAATGTTTTTGCCCGCCAAGGCGAAAGCGAAAACGCATTGGGCGAAGAAGCATTCGCCGCCGAAGGATTTGATTTTGATGTCGGCATTGTCTAAAAATGAATCCGCAAACGCGGAAAAAAGCGCGGCGGGCGGCGGCGAATCGCAAACTAATGTTTGGTGGCATGACGCCGATTCCAGCCGCCGCCGCCGCGCGGTTTTAATTTTTCGCGAAGGTTGGGTTTGCGCCAAAACCGAAGACGGCGAACGGCGCGATGCGCGGTTAAAAGAAATGGAAATATCGCCGCGAATCGGCAATGCGCCGCGCCGTTTGGCGTTTGCGGACGGCGTATTATTGTCGGCGGACGACAATGATTTTATAGACGCGATGTTAAAATTGCACGGCGGGCGGCGCGCTTCGTTTTTTTTGCATTTGATTGAATCGCGCGGGCGAATCATTATTGCGGCGATTGCGGGCGCAATATTGCTTGCCGCCGCCGCGGTTTTTTACGGCGTTCCCGCCGCCGCCAAAATCGCCGCCGGCGCCGTTTCGCATGAATACTTAACCGAAATTAGCGAAGATATTTACGCCGAATTGCGCCGCCGGAATTATATCCCCGCAAGCAAACTGCCGCCCGCTACCGCCGCGCGGATTGAAAAAATTTTCGCCGAAACCGTTTCCGATTACCAAGATTCCGGTTATGACTACCGCCTGCGTTTTCACGA
This sequence comes from Gammaproteobacteria bacterium, assembly GCA_051009035.1. Taxonomy (GTDB): domain Bacteria; phylum Pseudomonadota; class Gammaproteobacteria; order Tethybacterales; family Persebacteraceae; genus Persebacter. The sequence goes on along the minus strand of JBPCWY010000064.1, from coordinate 348 downwards.
ATTTCCGCCCAACGCTTTCGCGTTTCCGGACGGACTGGTCGTGATGTCGGACGCGCTTGCGGCTCTTTTAAGCGAAGACGAATTGCGCGCCGTTTTTGCGCACGAAGCGGGGCATGTGGAATTGCGCCACGGCATGCGCGCGTTTTTAGAATCGGCGGGCGTTGCGGCGTTTTTAACTTTTGCCGGAGGCGATTGGACGGGACTTGCTGCCGGAACGGTTTTATTAAACTTAAAATATTCGCGCGACCACGAGCGCGAAGCGGATTGTTTTGCCTACCGTTATTTGCAACGGCATCGCATGTCCGGCGCGCTCCTCGGCGATTCTTTGCAAAAAATGAATGACGCCCA
>JBPCWY010000063.1:0-3179 GCA_051009035.1 Gammaproteobacteria bacterium | reverse complement strand
GTCCAAGGAGGCTCACGGGCACCGAGCTGTTCGTGACTGCTGCAATGCCTTTGTCCGTGGTGTGTTGACAGTGGCTAAGTCTGCATGTGGTGGAGCTGCTCAAAGAGGTGCTGCCGGTGTCGCAGACGTTGAGTCCGGAAACGGTGCGTAACCACTTGCATGCGACAGCCACTCGCCTCGAGCAAGCGCTCGGCGAAGAGCAAGAATGCTTGTTCACGGGAACCGAAGACGAGTGGGCCGAGCTACCCCTACCGGACGGTCCGATGACGGTCGGAATTGACGGCGGCATGGTCCGCGCTCCTCACAAGGCCGGTTTCTTTGAGGTCATCGCCGGCAAAAGCATCGTGGCTTTCCAGCGCAATGAAGCCGAAGACATTCCTTCGGCTAAGCGCTTCGGGTTCGTTCAAACCTATGACACCAAGCCTCGGCGCCGATTGTGGGAGCTGATGAAATCCCAGGGTATGCAGGAAAACCAGCAGGTCGTGTTCATGTCCGATGGCGGCGATTCGGTTCGAAATCTACAGGCCTACCTTCACCCTTCAAGCGAGCACATCCTGGATTGGTTCCACGTGGTGCGACAAGTAAGTCGCCTGAATAACTGTCCGGCGTCAGTACAAGGACGACCGGACCTGGTGTCCCATCATCAGTACCCTATGAGGAACGGCAGGGAGGTAACGACCTGTCGAGAGCCCTCTGACAATGTACCTACAGCCGCAAGGTTGCTGCCAACGCCGCGAGGCCGAGGCAGATCTCCGAGCATCGATGGGGAGAGGGGCTAGGGTGGATGGTATGGCTAGCTAATGCGAACTCTTGATAAACATCGTTAACCAGACCAGGGGCCAAGATGCTGGCAGCCTCTGACTGCGGTGGGTTCACGGATTCATGTGTTCCGTGACATGGGCAATCAACACCGCCGGTGGATAGAGAGAGCCTAACCCGTTCGGTTATTCAGGTGGAACTTGGTAAGCCCGTCATATTCCCGCGAGGGAAAGCAAACTGTAAGGTGAGCCGATAATGTGGCGGGTAAAGGAGGACGGAAAAAGCGAAGGCCGGCTTGTAATGAACCGGATAGGGGTTGAGCCAAGGCGATATCACCCCACGCGAAAGCGGGCAGACTTCCGTCTGGTCTTTGATCACGAGAGCGTCTGACAAACCGACTCAGGAGGCAAGGCAGATGACGGCGATGGTTACCGCTGGTGCGACCTCCCTCGAAGCGAGCGACTGGCATGCCATCGATTGGCGCCAAGTCCACCAAACCGTGCGTCGGCTCCAGGCTCGTATCGTGAAGGCTGTCCAGGAAGGCCGGTGGGGCAAGGTTCGCGCTCTGCAACACCTGCTGACCCATTCGTTCAGCGGCAAAGCATTAGCCGTGCGACGAGTGACTGAGAACCGAGGGAAACGGACGCCCGGCGTTGACGGGATCACCTGGAACACGCCGGACGAAAAGGTAACGGCGATCGGCCTGCTTCGGCAACGGGGCTACCGTCCATCACCGTTGCGACGCGTGTACATCCTCAAAAGCGATGGCAAACGCCGTCGCCCATTGTCGATCCCCACGTTACGGGACCGAGCCATGCAGGCGCTATACCTGCTCGCCTTGGACCCGATTGCGGAGACCATGGCGGACGCGAACTCCTACGGATTTCGCACCCATCGCGCCCCGGCCGATGCTATCGAGCAGTGCTTTAACGTGCTGGCAAAGAAGGCGTCGCCACAATGGGTGCTGGAGGGCGATATCCGCGCGTGTTTTGACGAAATCTCCCACTCATGGCTATTAGCCCATATACCCATGGACCAGACCTTGCTGAGGAAATGGCTGAAAGCCGGCTTCATGGAAAAGCACGTTTTGTATCCCACCGAAGCCGGTACACCACAAGGCGCGATTTGTTCGCCCGTGATGGCCAACATGGCCCTGGACGGCCTCGAAGCGCGACTGCGGAAGGCGTTTCCCCGCTACGTCTGGAACGGAGGCCAATCGGTCTGCCCCAAAGTTAACCTCTGTCGTTTCGCCGACGATTTCGTCATCACCGGAGCGACCAAATCGCTCTTGGAGAACGAGGTCAAACCTCTCGTCGAAACGTTCTTGAGGGAACGGGGATTGGAACTCTCGCCCGAGAAAACGATGATTAGCCACATCGACGATGGGTTTGATTTCCTGGGCCAAAATCTACGGAAATACCAGGGCAAACTGCTGATTAAGCCTGCGAGCAAGAGCGTCAAAGCCTTTCTGCGTAAGGTTCGCCACGTCATCAAGCAGAACAAAAGCGCCTCGGCCGGTACTCTCATCTGCCAGCTCAACCCGATTATTCGGGGCTGGACGATGTATCACCGGCATGCGGTAAGCTCAACTGTCTTCCAGAGCGTGGATCACGCGATTTTCCAAGCGCTATGGCGCTGGGCCAAACGCCGCCATCTCAACAAAGGTCAACGGTGGGTGAAAGCCCGTTACTTTCATTCCATCGGCGACCGAAATTGGGTATTCACCGGCGAAGTGCGCGGTCCGAAAGGGGAACCATCGGCGGTGCATTTATTCGCAGCCCACAGCGTACGCATCACACGCCATGTCAAGGTCAACGGCAAGGTGAATCCGTATGATCCCGATTGGGAGCTGTACCTCGAAAAACGCCAAACGCGAACGATGGCGGCTTCCATGCGGGGGCGGAACGCTTTGCTTTCTCTCTGGAAACGCCAACAAGGACGATGCCCACGATGTGGTGAAGCGATCACGCCGGAGACGGGGTGGCACAAACATCACATCGTATACCGGTCGCATGGCGGCAGTGATACGCTGGACAACCAGGTGTTACTTCACCCGGTATGCCATAGGCAACTTCATTTTGGAAACGATTCTCATGGGTAGCCGCACCCGGTCACACGGGTGTTCGCAAAGGCTTGAGCGGCTTGCGGGGAAACTCGCCCGGGCCGTTCTTAGAGGAGGGGATGGTGGCAACGCCATCCCCTTACTCGACACGATGCGTTTCACGGTCATGAATCAGCAGAACAAATCAATCACCGACGAGGACGAAACGTTCGGTACCGAGGTGGCAAACTCGTTGGAGAGCATCAAGCATTATCTTTGGCATGGCAACGTCGACGTCGCGTTGGAGCGGCTCGACAGTCTGTCGTTTGACCTCGACCGGCGACGAGACCGCTCATCCGCCGCGGCCAAACTGTATGGC
>JBPCWY010000062.1:0-3973 GCA_051009035.1 Gammaproteobacteria bacterium | reverse complement strand
AAGCGGGAATGGAAAGTATGGAAAATTTTACCGATGGGAAATTTTACCAAAACGGCGGGCGAAGTTGTTTTATTCCGCGCTTCGTTTGCGTCCGCCCAGCCATTTTTTGACATGGCGAAAACATGCGCGGCGGTCGTTATCCAACATCCATTCCGCCGCTTTTCCGGCGGCGGCGACTAAATCCGGGTCTTCGCCCGGACGCGCAACGCGAAACGGCGGCAAACCGCTCTGCCTCGTCCCGAGCCATTCGCCGGGACCGCGCAGGCGCAAATCGTGTTCGGCAATTTTAAACCCGTCCGTTGTTTCGCGCAAAATTTTCAGGCGCGTTTTGGCTTCTTCCGACAAATCGCCGGCGTATAACAAAATGCAAATTCCTTCCCGCCCGCCGCGCCCCACCCGCCCGCGCAGCTGGTGCAGTTGCGAAAGCCCCATGCGCTCCGCCCGCTCCACCACCATAATATCCGCCTGCGGCACATCCACGCCGACTTCTATGACCGTTGTCGCCGCCAAAAAACGCGATTTTCCGGCGCGAAATTTGTCAATGACTTCCTGCTTTTGCGGCGGCGGCATGCGCCCGTGCAATACTTCCGGCGACAAATGCGGATATTCGCCGCGCGCCAATTCCACGAGCGAAAGGACATCCCGCAAATCGCCTTCGGATTCTTGCGCGCGCGGGCAAACCCAATACGCCGCGCCGTCTTTGCGCCCGCCGATGCGCGCCAAAACTTCCGCGCGGCGCGAAAACGGCGCCAGCACGGTTTTGACTTTTTTGCGTCCGGGCGGCATTTCGTCCAATGCGCTAATCGCCGTATCGGCAAACGCGCTCATCGCCAAAGTGCGCGGAATCGGCGTCGCCGTCATCATTAATTGGTGCGCCGTCCCCGCCGCCAACAGGGCGTTTCGCTGCTCCACGCCAAAACGGTGCTGCTCGTCCACCACCGCCAGCGCGATTTTGGGCAGGCGCGCTTCTTCGTGAAACAACGCGTGCGTGCCGATTGCCACCTGCGACAATCCCAACCGCAACCGCGCCAATGCGTCCCGCCGCCGCGCCCCCCGCACAGCACCGGTTAACAATTCGCACTGCACCCCGGCATCGGCAAAATAGGCGGATAATGCGTCAAAATGCTGGCGCGCTAAAATTTCGGTCGGCGCCATTAATGCCGCAACTTGCCCGCTTTTTGCCGCGGCTAAACAGGCGAATGCGGCGACCGCCGTTTTGCCGCTGCCGACATCGCCCTGCAACAGGCGGCGCATCGGGCGGGTTTGGCGCAAATCGGCGCATATTTCGGCGACCGCCCTTTCTTGCGCGCCGGTTAGCGAAAACGGCAACGCCTCCCGCAACGGCGCGTCCCACTGCGGCGGCGGCGCAAGCGGCGGCGATTTTGTCCGCGCCCGCCGCCGCACGCGCGCGCGCAGTAAAATTTGATGCGCGAGCAATTCGTCAAACCGCAGCCGGGTCCACGCCGGATGCTCTCCCGCTTCCAACTGCGCGACCAATTCCGGATTGTCCGGCGGCGGCAGGTGAATCAGCGACAACGCGTCTTGCGCGGTTAAATCGCCGCCGGAAAACCGGCGAAATTGCCCCGGCGCGGTTTCTTCCCACGCCGCTTCGGACAGCGCGCTTGCCGTCCATTGCCGCTGCCGCTCCTGCGAAAAACCGCCCAAAGCGGCGTATACCGCCTGCATTTTTCCGGAAGTTTTGGCGAATTGAATTTTGGGATGCGCCATTTCCCAGCCGTTGCCAAATTTCACCGTCCCCAACAACCGCAGGCGCGTCCCGGGCGCTACCGCCCGCGCCAATCCGGGCGTGGCATTAAAAAAGCGCGCGACCAGCAACCCGCCTTCGCCGTCTTCAATTTGCGCCAATAATTGCCGCCGCCCGCCCCGCCAAGAGCGCGTTTCCGCATCCACGACGGTGCCTTCCACCAGCGCTTTTTGCCCGCTTTGCAGGGAGGACACTTTTTCCGCCGCCTCCCAATTTTCGTAGCGCAGCGGAAAACGCAGCAAAAGCGCGCCCGCCGAAGCGCAACCCGCCCGCCGCAACGCCTCTTTCGCCGCCGCCGGCAACCGCCGCCAAAACGCGCACTCCGCCATTGCCCGTATTGTAGCGGATGGGGCGGTTGACGCGGGGGCGGTTTGTATTATAATGGGCGCACTTACTTTTGAAAGGGAGCGAATACTATGCCCATGTTTAACGAGCGGGACGCCTACGGGTGGATGGCTATGTCATTGCACTGGCTTCTTTTTTTGCTAATCGCCGGCTTGGTGGCGAGCGGCAAATACTCCGATTCTTTGGGTGGCAGCCAAAAAATCATGCTTCTCCTGGACAGCCACAAACAAATCGGCGTCGCCGTATTTGCGCTAATGCTGTTTCGCCTGTGCTGGCGGCTCATCAACAAAAAGCCGGAAGGCGTATCGGACAGCACCTTCATTAGCATAGCGGCGTTTGCCACCCACTGGATGCTCTACATTACGGTGTTGTTGCAAGCCCTCATCGGCATTTGCGTCTCGCAATTATTCGGACACGATGTCAGTTTTCTGGGGGTGTTGCAAGTCCCGTCCTTTGTTGATACGGCAAAAAGCGCGCTGGATGCGCTTTCGTTTATGCCCGAATTTATTTTTGAGGCGGATATTTCCCATGCCAAAAAAATGCGCGCCCTGCACTATTGGGGCGGTAATGCAATCATGTTTCTCGTTGCCGTGCATGTATTAGGCGCGCTCACCCACCATTATCTGATAGGAGACGACACTCTGCGGCGCATGATATTCGGCTACAAACCCGCCTACGCCAAAGAAAAAGACCACTCGCTTTGATTCCGCGTCCCGGCGATGCCGCCGCCGCCGTTGCGGGCATTGCGGCGGCGGCGTTGTTGGGGGGCGTTTCGGCATTTTTAAGCATTCTATTTTTTGAAGGCGGCGGCGCGGTCCACCAATGGCTCGGCATTGCGCCGGACGAAAACGGCGCGCGCAACCCGTGGATTCTCGTCCTCGCCCCCGCTGTTGCGGGAATCATTTGCGCCGTTATTAAAAATTATACCGGCGTTTTTTACGGGCTGGCGGACACGATGTTAACCGCGCAACGGGGCGAAACACAACCGCGCCGCGCCGCCGTCCTTTCGGTCGCCGCGTCTTTTGCGGCGTTTGGCGGCGGCGCGTCAGTCGGACAATACGGCCCGGTCGGACATTTGGGCGGATTAGTCGGCGGATGGTTTGGGCGGTTTTGGGAGCGCGGCGTAGGTCCCGCTTGCGGCGTTGCGGCGGCGATTGCCGCGGCGTTTAATGCGCCGGTCACCGGCTTGCTTTTCGCGCACGAAGTTATCCTGCGCCGCTATTCGGCAAACATCGCCGCGCCCGTAGCAATCAGCGCGATTGTCGGGTGGGCGGTTTCGGTCAATGTTTTCAACCGCCCCGCTTTTTTATCCATCGGAGAAATGCGAAGCGTGACGCCGCCGGACATTTTGCTTTTTGGCGGATTAGGAATTATTTTCGGCGTATTGTCCGCGCTTTATTTGCGCGCCATTTTTGCATTGTTAAAAATTCTCGCGCCCCGCCCGGCGTTGCCGCTGTTGGCGGGGGCGGGCGCGGTCTGCGGCATGCTGTGGCTGCTCGCGCCCGAAGCGGCGGGCGGCGGGCGCGAATTATTGCGCGCCGCGGTAGAAAACGACATTACCGCTTCATCCGCGGCGGCGGCGGGAATCGTCAAAGTCGCGGCGACAATTTTATGTTTAGGCGCGGGTTTTGCCGGCGGCATTGTCAGCCCGACTTTGGTTATCGGCGCAATGGCGGGCGCGGTATGCGCGTCTTTCGCCGCCGCCGCGGGGATTTACGACGGCCCCGCATTTGTCCCGGTCATCTGCGGCATGATGGCGTTTACCGCCCCGGCAATCGGCGCGCCGTTGACGGGAATTTTATTCGTATTGGAATTGTCCGGCGGCAATTATCCGCTAACCATCGCGGCTTCGCTTTCGGTCGC
>JBPCWY010000061.1:0-5446 GCA_051009035.1 Gammaproteobacteria bacterium | reverse complement strand
TATAATTAACCATTTTGCGAGATGCCCATGCGAAACCCGACTGAAACTCCCCCTAAAACCGCCAATGCCAGCCGGGCCGTTTCTGCCCAACGCGCGGGAGCGGCGGCGACAAAATCCGTTGCGGCGTCCGCCCAACCCGCAAATCCGGCAAAATCTGAAAATCCGAAAAAACCCGCCCAACCGGAGAATCGCGCACATATTGCAGATTCTAAAACCGCGCACGCCAAATCCGCCCCCCGCCGCCCTGCGGAAAAATCCGCGGCGAAACCTGCGGCTGATTCTTCCGTCGATTCTGCCGATTCCGTCAAATCCGCGAAGTCCGTTAAATCCGCCCAACCCGCCCAATCTGTCAATGTTGCCAAATCCGCCGTCCAACCCGCCGCCGGAGCAGCCAAAACGCAGGCGGAAAAAACGGGCGGGGCGCGGGCTTCCGCCGTTTCGCCTGCGGAAAAATCCGCGCCGCCTGTTCAAGCCGGGGTTAAATCCGAATCTGCCGCCAAACCGCGAAGCCCCGCCAAGCGGCGGCGCACTAAATCCGTTAAACCTGTTGCCGGAAATTCCGAAAATGCCGCCGCCGCATCTTCCCCGGCGGGGAAAGACGGCGGGGCGAAAATAGAATCCGCCGCCCCAATTGCGCGGGCGAAAACGGGCGCGGTTGCGCCGGAAGAATCCGCGGGGGCGGCGCAGGATTCCGCGCGCGGAAAATCCAAAACGGCGGGCGGGTTTGCCGGTAAAGCAAAAGCAATTGACAATATCAACAAAGAAATTAAAAAATTAAACCGCTCCGGAGGAGCCGCGCCCGCGGAAGGCGACGAAGAGATTGGCAAACAAAAGTTTTACCAACTTTTCCGCCACGCTTCCGAGCAGGGGTATGTAACCCATACGACGATTAACGACCACTTGCCGGGCGGCGTTGAACAAAACGAAGACGCGACCGAAATTATCGCCAACATTTTGCGCGATGCCGGCATCCCCGTTTATGAAACCGCGCCCGACCAGGACGAGCTGCTGATTAAGGAAGAAGGCGTGCAAGTGCGTTCCGATTCCGATATTGAAGACCAGGCGGAGGCGGCGATTTCTTCTTTTGTGGGGATGATACGGACGACCGACCCGGTGCGGATGTATATGCGCGAGATGAGTTCTTCGCGGTTGTTGACTTACAAAGAAGAGATTGAAATCTCGCGGCGGATTGAGGCGGGACAGCGGCGGATTATGGAAGTGCTTTCGCGCCGCCCGAATATGGTGGAAATGATTTTGACCGAAGTCGGCAAAAAAATGGACGCCGGAGCGCACCAAGTAGAAGCGCTCGTGCATGGGATTTTTGACGCGCCGCACGGCAAGGGCGAGCCGCAAATTATGAGCGCGGTTATGGACAAGCCGCTGCCGGGCGATTCGGAACAAGACGCCGAAGAGCGGCGCGAATTTTCCGCGCAATATTTGCTGGAGCAAACGCAGGAACTCACCGCGCGGATTCACGCGGCGCGCGATGCGATCCGCGGAGAACGCAAAAAAGCGGAACGCGAACGGCGGCAGGCGGAAGTGACCGCATTGATGACGCGCTTTTCGTTTTCCGAAAAGTTTATCGCGAAATTAATGACCGCGGCGCAGGACGAATGCGAGCGGCTGCGCGAGGTGGAAGAAAAAATCCGCGAATGTTGCACGCGCAAAATGGGCATGAAGCGGCAGGATTTTTTGCGCCTTTTTCCGGGCAACGAAACAAACCAGCGGTGGATACGCGGCTTGGCGCCGAATTTTTTCCGCCAGCATACGCGCGACTATATTCCGGAAGTGGAAGATTTGCAGCGCCAATACGAGAAAATCGTTAAAAAATCGGGCATCAAACGCCCGGAGCAGCTGCTGGAAATGGACGCCGAATTGTGCGCCCAAGAGCAGATCGTGCAAAAAACCAAAAGCGAAATGGTCGGGGCGAATTTGCGCCTTGTGATTTCCATCGCCAAAAAATACACGAACCGCGGACTGCACTTTTTGGATTTAATCCAAGAGGGCAATATCGGGCTGATGAAAGCGGTGGACAAGTTTCAATACCGGCGCGGCTACAAATTTTCCACCTACGCGACTTGGTGGATACGGCAGGCGATTACGCGCGCCATCGCCGACCACGGGCGGACGATACGGATTCCCGTCCACATGATAGAAACGATTAACAAGCTCAACCGCGTTTCGCGCCTGCTCGTGCAAACAAACGGGGTGGAGCCGAGCGCGGACGATTTGGCGGCGGAGATGGAAATGCCGGTGGAAAAAGTCCGCCGCATACTCAAAATCGCCAAAGAGCCGAAATCGTTGGAAGCGCCGGTGGGCGACAACGATTCTACTTTTATGGATTTCATAGAAGACCAGAACGCCGAAGACCCGCTGGAAAGCTTGCTGAACAAAGACACGAAGCAGTTTATGAAGCAGTTTTTTGACCGCGAGCTCGCCCCGCGCGAAGCGAAAGTGCTGCGCATGCGTTTCGGCATAGATGTGAACAACGATTACACGCTGGAAGAAGTGGGGCGGCAGTTTGAAGTCACGCGCGAGCGCATCCGCCAAATAGAAGCAAAAGCCCTGCGCAAAATGCGCCATCCCCGCCGCGAAAACGAGCTGCGCAAACGGATGGAAAAGGATTGATTGCGGCGGAAGTAAAATGCGGCATGCATTTTGCGGCATTGCGGAATATTTTTATGCATGCAAAAACGCGGCGGCGTTTGCTGTAATTTTTTTACGCCGCCGCATCGCGCGCCAAAAAACCGCGCCGCATGTTTCGGGTCAGTAGCTCAATGGTTAGAGCAGAGGACTCATAATCCTTTGGTTGGGGGTTCAAGTCCCTCCTGACCCACCCGTTTTGGGGCGTGGCATGAAATCTTTGCCGTTGTCGCTTTTTCGCTTTGGCGGGTTTGTATGGCAAAAACCGCGGGCGGCGGGGGGTGTTTGGCGGAGGGGCGGGGAATGTGTTAATATTTGCCCGCGCGGGCGCAAACCGCGAATAGGAGAGAATTTATGGCTGAACGGCATATTGTTTTTGAAAATGTGCAGAAATCTTACGATGGCGAGTCGCTCGTCGTCAAAAACCTTAATCTGGAAGTGGAGGAAGGGGAATTTCTGACGATGCTCGGGCCTTCCGGCTCCGGCAAGACGACCAGTTTAATGATGCTGGCGGGGTTTGAAACGCTTACGCACGGCGAAATCTTTATCAAAAAAGAGCCGATTAGCAACATTCCGCCCCATAAACGGGGGATTGGCATGGTGTTTCAGAATTACGCGCTTTTTCCGCACATGACCGTGCGCGAAAACCTCGCTTTTCCGCTGGAAGTGCGCAAAATGCCGCCCGCCGAAGTGGAGCAAAAAACCGCCGCGGCGCTGGATATGGTGCGATTGTCCGGTTTTGGCAACCGCCTGCCCGGGCAGTTGTCCGGCGGGCAGCAACAGCGGGTTGCCGTTGCGCGGGCGCTGGTTTTTTCGCCGTCTTTGGTGCTGATGGACGAGCCGCTCGGCGCGCTGGATAAGCATTTGCGCGAACAAATGCAGTTTGAGTTAAAACATATTCACGAGCAGCTTGGCGTGACCGTTGTTTATGTAACGCACGACCAGGCCGAGGCGCTGACTTTGTCCGACCGCATTGCGGTATTTAACGACGGCATCATCCAGCAGCTTGCCGCGCCGGATGCGCTGTATGAAAAGCCCGAAAACGCCTTTGTCGCGCAATTTATCGGCGAAAACAACCGCTTCACCGGCACAGTCAAATCGGCGGACGGCGATTTTTGCCGGGTGGAAGTCGCGCCCGGGCATGAGATTCGGGCGTTGCGGGTGCGGGCGGATGCGGGCGGCAAAACGACTTTGTCTTTGCGACCGGAGCGGGTTTTTGTCGGCGAAGCGGAGGACGGCGGCAACCGGGCGGAAGGGAAGATTTGCGAGCGGATATACATGGGCGACCACATCCGCGTCCGTTTATCTTTGCTGGGGACGGACGAATTCATCGTCAAAGTGCCGAATCGCGGCGCGCAAACGGTTTTACATGTCGGCGAAACCGCGTCTTTATGGTGGCGCGCGGAAGATTGCCGCGCATTGGATTGTCCGGATAATTAATTGCGCCTTCGCGCCGGAATTGATTTTCGGCGGCAAAAGCCGGCGCGGGTTTTTTTTAGTGATTTTTTTGAAAGGGAAAGGCATTGAATAATACGCTGCCCCGGCAAATATCGGAGCGGTGAAAATTCTATTTTATATTATGTTTTGGGTGGAAAAAATTGAATATTGGCGATTTTGGCGCGTTTTCGGGGAGGCAAAAAAAATATTAAAAAAACGCGGTTTTGCGTTAATTTCCCAAAAAAGAGTGTATAATGAGCGAAATTTTAATTCCCCTGAGGAGAAACCTGCAATGAAATCCATCCACATTATTTCCGGCGTTTCCGCCCTTGCGCTCGCTTTTGGCGGGGCGCTTGCCGCTCCCGATATTGAACTCACGGTTGTTTCGTGGGGCGGGGCGTATTCGGCAAGCCAGCAAAACGCCTACCACGAGCCGTATATGGAAAAGAATCCGGGGGTCAAAATCCTCAACGACGATTCTTCCAACGAGGCGATTCCGAAATTGCGGGCGCAAAACGAAGCCGGCAATATCACTTGGGATTTGATTGATGTCGTCCCCGCCGATGCGATTCGCGCTTGCGACGAAGGGCTGGCGCTGGAAATTAATGCGGACAAAGTTCTCGCCCCCGCCCCCGACGGCACTATGGCGAGCAAGGATTTTGGCGAGTCGCTGGTTTCGCCGTGCTTTATCCCGCAAATCGTTTATTCCACGACTTTCGGCTACCGCACCGATGTGGCGGAATGGGGCGGCAAAAAACCGTCTACGATTGAAGATGTGTTTGACACCAGTGCTTTTCCGGGCAAACGCTCGTTGCAAAAATCGCCGGTGACCAATTTGGAATGGGCGCTGATTGCGGACGGCGTTCCGGCGGACAAAGTTTACGAAACGCTTTCCACGCCCGAAGGCGTTGACCGCGCATTCGCCAAACTGGACACAATTAAAGACGATACGATTTGGTGGGGGACAGGCGCAGACACGCCCGACCGCCTCGCCAAAAAAGAAATCGTCATGGGCTCCACCTACAACGGCCGCCTGTTTGCGCTGATTGAAGAGCAAAAACAGCCGGTGGAAATGTTGTGGGATTGGCAGATTTTTGAATTGGACGGCTGGATTGTCCCCGCCGGTCTTCCGCCGGAGCGCGAAAAAGCGGTTTTGGATTACCTCTATTTTGCCACCGACACGCAGCGTTTGGCGGACCAGGCAAAATGGATTTCCTACGGTCCGGCGCGCAAATCTTCCGCGCCGCTGGTCGGCAAACACGCGGAATTGGGAATTGACATGGCGCCGCACATGCCGACCGACCCGAACAACGCCAAAACCATTTTATACAACGACATAGAATGGTGGGCGGACCACCGGGACGAG
>JBPCWY010000060.1:0-5351 GCA_051009035.1 Gammaproteobacteria bacterium | reverse complement strand
GCATAGCTCCGCTTCGCTAGCTAGCAGAGATCTTCTGGCTGTTCTCTAGTTCTTCTCCTGGATCTAGTTTGTGGGGTAATCCACGGGCGGCCATAATTTACCCTCCTGCGTCTCCTCGACTCAGATTTGTTTACAACTTTGTCTGTGCGGGGGGTAATTCACGGGCTTCGATAAAATCGGTCGCCTGTGGAGCCGTGTACTTGTCCGCATCGAGGCTCCAGGTCCCCGGATCGAGGACGGTATATTTATTGCTGCCGAAGTTCTTGCCCGCGCGCATTTGCTCTCGCTCGATGAGTCCCAGCTTGACGAGGCGACTGAGCGCCGCTTTCACGGTTTTCTGACTCAGGCCTGTCATGCGTTCCAGTGTCCGCAGGCGTGGCCAACAGACCCCAGTCCGGTTGTCCGCGAAGTGCATAAGGGCCAGATACGCCAGAATCGCATTTTTGCCAATGAGGGCCATATTCCCCGTCACCTTATGCGGAATCCGGCTGTACGTGTAGACAATGGCGCTCTGCACGCCGATCGTGGTTTGCGCGCCATAAACCGCCGCGTCTTCCTGCACCCACCCGTCACTGCTGCTGTTCTGCTGCATGGCCCTGCTCCCCAATTATGACAGTGCTCCTCATTCCGCCATCTCGTCTTTCCCACACATCAGCACGCGGTACTCGGGGCCGAGTATGGCTTCATAACACGCGAGACATATTCCCGCATCCAGCGGGTAGTCCAGTTGTCCGCATTCGCTGCATGTCGGTCCGTCCTTCTGTGGATCATCAATCGTCACCGCCAGGTCGCCCAATTCAAAATGTGTCACCCCCCGCAAGTGCCGCCGGACATTGGCGTAATCGAGACGTCCTGGTCTGCGTCGCACATGCTGCTGGACCCAGTGGAAAATCGGCGACCGCCGCTGACTGACTCCTGCGCGTGGCGCATCCCTTAAGGCAGCCAGCGTGCGAATTCCTTCGCCATCACTGACGACGCGAACGGCTCCAGTCTCGCTCGTCACCGTGACGCGCCATTTAAACAGCGTATGTTCGGCAAATCCCGCCGCGATCAATACTTTCAGTTTGTCCGCAGTATGGAAGTCGGCAAGCGATTGATCACGCCGCAAGCGCTGCGGCATGTAGCTGGTTTTAATAGGCACATACTTGTCGCCTTTCCATCCCACCGGTTCTGTACGATAGTGGGACTGTCCGTCAGGAAAAATCTCGTGACACGTTTTCAAAAAGTAGTGCGCATGGGGCACCGTTGTATGGAACGGACGCGGCAGCGTGCGGATAGCGCGATAGTCCTCGATCACTATGAGATGCTCGCGTTGCGGTGTCAACAGGGCAAAGGTGAAGGACGGCGTGAGCAATGTCGGCACCGGATGCACCAACCACTCAATCGTCGTGGGAACGAGGACATGACGATCGCCGCCCCACCCAAACAACCACGGCTTGTCCGTTCTTCCGCTGAACGTTGTGAGAAAGCGGCTCGGATCATCCGTGCACCATTGCCCCTGGATATCCACGTGGCGCAGAAGCGGCTCACTATATGGTTTGGCAGTGTCCCGATAGAGCAGGAGCAATAACGCAAGCTCGATTTGATCCACTTGGGCCTGGCTCTCGCTCAGGAGATCTTTTCGTGCAGACATGTCTCCCTCCGCACACAGAGTGAATAGGGCGCACGGGTGAGTGGTGCCCCGCCGGTGTGCGAAGCCGGATTCGCGCCGTCGCGCTAGGGGCACCAGGGACTGACTCGCAGTCTGAGGGGACGGTCAGAGCCGTCTGCCATGGAGTGTATCACGCCTTAGACCCGAAGACCATGTCGAGATCCGCGTTCCTCGCCTTCCGTTGGTGCGGGTATCGTGACCGTATTGTCGCACGTCCGGCGCCCGCCAAGCTGGCGCAGCGCCTTGCCAAAGGCCATGGCACACCCTGGAGGCCCGCCCTGGGTCGCACACTGGAACGCCCGCGGATAGTCGGCCACCGGGAACACGGCATCCAGCAACCTAAAATAGTCGCGTATGCCCGCCTGATACGCCTGAAGAATGCGGGTCTGGAGCGGGGTGTGGATCACAGCGCGTCCTCCCCTAGGGCGCGGGCATCGCCAAATAATTCCTGCTGCTGCCACTGCGCAATGGGCAAGCAATGCGGGGAGAACCAGAGCCGTTCTCGGTGCGCATTCGCCCGCCCTGCGCCATTGCTTTGCGCGCCATATCCTCCCCTGGCTTTCCAGTGATAGACCGTCCATCCCCGGTCAACGAGCGTCGGATATTCCCCCGTATAGCCGCAGAGCACAATGCGCATGCGGCGATGCGTGCCCCATTCCTGGCACCACGCGTCGACCTGTGCGGTCACGTCCTTGTCCTGGCGATAGAGGCCGGTATCACGCCCTGTCTCGTGCCCATAGGGCGGATCGAGGAGCACCCCAGTCACGCCATTGTGGATCGTGACACTGGGGCCACAGACACGGCTCCACTCCCCCGACGCGCAGCGAAACTGCCCGAGACGCAGGCGCTCCGCCAGCGCCTGGCAATAGCGATGCAACGGTCGATCCAGTTCCCCCTGGCCCGCATCGCTCAAGTGCAGCAGTTTGCGCCGTATCCCCTGGCCCGCATGGGTCAAGTGCAGCCGGCTGCGATGTATCCCCTCGCCCTGGCCCGCACAGATGAGCTCCCCGTCCTGGACCTGCCACGGGCCATGGCCAGAGCAAAATCCTTGCCCGATCCACAGACTCTGGCCCCAGACCCACCACCCGGCAATCAACGCATCGTACCACCACGGGTCCCCCCCGAGACGCTGCTGCATGCTGTGTTTCTGCCCGACAAGCCAGGCATGCCGAGCATGCAGATCATTTTCACACGCCGGCCAGTCAGCATGGTGGGCGACGGCGTCAGGATCGGCATGAAGCGCCCGCCAAAAATTGGAGACAAAGCCATCTTTGTCGTTCACCGTCTCAATCGTTGGCGCGTGCGGACGCGCCAAGAGCACGGCCAGAGAACCGCAGAAGGGCTCGACATAGTTCGGTACATCACCCAGGGCTTGCCAAATGACGGACGCAATGGACGATTTCCCCCCAAAATACGGAAATGGCGCCTTAAGTGACTGCATTGCGGTTCCTTTGCGCCCAGTCGATGACCTCGGGCACCGTCCAAAACACGGGCAGCCCCAACTCCTGCGCTCGTGCGACCTCGTCATCAGCCCCAGGGCTCTCCCCACGCAGGCGCAGCAGCACATCACTGCGCTCGACCCATGCCAACGATTGACGCAGCCACCATGCCCGATCATGGGGAGAAATAATATCCCAGAAATGACTGAGATGCGGCAGATAGACCGCAAAGCCCTCTTGCATGAGTCGCGATGCGCACCTGACAGCTCTGGTGACATTCGCCGCCTGCGTGCCGCTACCGTCATAGGGCGCGGCGATGAAAACGTGGATCATAGCCCTACCGTCTCCTCTCCTTGGCATGCCTGGGACAGTAGGGTTTGCCAGCAATCCAGTCTGCATGGATGCGGCAGAGAACCACGCGGCAGATCTCAGGATGCACGTGGGAGCACCCACAGACAGCATGCCGGTATGGTCTGTCGCAATAATGACAGACCGTCGGCCTGCCCCCACAGTCAGCAATTTCCTGGTCCGTCTGTTTGATGAGTCGCACCGTCGGCCTGGAACGGGGCCGATGCCAAATACTCGTCAGCGGAGAGTCAACCTTCATAGCCTGCTCACCTCCTCCCGGGGCACATGTCCCACACAGTACCAGTCCGCGCCCACCTGCACCCCATGCGTCGGGCAGACATGCACGCCACACGGACTGTCGTCCTGTACTTCCTGCCGCTGCCAGGGATACATCGGATGCTGCGACGGGATGGCGGCAACGATATACGCACACCGCACGCCCTCAACATAGCGCAGATGGGCATAGCTACACTGGGGCATGGTTCACTCCTGCCTGACCTTCACATTGGCTTCGGCCCAGAGATCGTCCAGCGACAGGCGCAGCACCGTGGCGACACGACACACCGTTTCCCAGTAGGGATTGAGCGGTTTCCCGTGGCACCCCCGGGTACGCTCTTGCTCGAGCCGCACCAACGTATGGACCGAAATCGCCGCCTGCTCGGCCACCCAGTATTGTTTGAGGCCCTGTCGCAGTCGATGGTGTTTCAAGATCGCGCCAACCATAGTGTCACCTCCCTTGCTCAAAAATGATACGCTATCTCACTTTTTTTGTCAATCCGTATTGACATATTATGTGCCTCGGTGTATAGTTCCCTTAGATGAGGCGGTGACAAGGACACCAGAAACACTGAGGAGATGAGTGGTGACAACGACAAGCGTATCAGCCGCGCTGGATGCACGCCTTGCACGGCACGCCCCGCTGATACGCATGCTAAACGCCCGCGGGATCGAGGCCCTCAGTAGTGGTCCTGACTGGCTCGTGGTCGACACCGGGCGCACGAATGCCGAAGGGACCGATTTGGAATGGGAACCAATCGAAGCCACTCACGAAGCTGTACTCAGGCGATGTGGAAATTAGAGGAGGAGCGAAGATGCATGAACCATTTTTTTTTGCTATGGTGCAAAGATTGTGGTCAACGGCTTGGCATTGCCTGGAGTGACTATCTTGATCGAGGCGAGACACGCTTATTATGCCATCAATGCCGGGCGAAGCCACCCGTCACTGACGAAACTCGAAGGCCCGCCCTGCTGAGATCAGGGCGGGCCAGCGTCGCCGATCACGGATGATTGTGATCGATTCGTCCCTTCACATTGGAGTAGGAAAGGACTCACCTCATGGACGAACAATACGTTACCGATGCGATGACGTCAACCCGCTGGACACGAGCGGACTTGCTACGGTATATCCAGATATGCGAGGAGATGGCGGACGTGATCCCCGAGATCACAGACACCGAGATCGAGGCCATGTGTCTCGCGTTGGGGACACGCTCTGAGCGTGAGGACACGAGCACGAGGAGCACAGTATGAACCGACCACTTGACCGGAAGACGTATAGCCAATTTGTGCAGGAACATTTTGGCCTTCTCACGGCAGGCGCGCATGCGTCAGATGGGGCCGCCTGTCTCCTCGAATCCTATTCCCAGTGGCTGGACGTGGAGTGGACGGATGATCCCTGGACATTGGGCCTCTGGGATCTTCGTCCCCTGAATGACGCCGCGTGGTCGTCCGATGACGCCAGGACCGACGCAATGATCATCTTGCTCTGTGCCTATGCGAGGTCGTCGTACTGGCCGGTCACAAAACAACTCGCCGTTGTGCAATCGCTGGCGATTGGCACCGTGAAGCATCTTGTGAGCCGCTTGTCGATGATCCCTGAGGCTATCCGTCTCCAATGCTCGAAGGTCGAGACC
>JBPCWY010000059.1:0-2752 GCA_051009035.1 Gammaproteobacteria bacterium | reverse complement strand
CCGAATGCCCCATTTGCAGCGCGTAATATCCGAAAGCGTCCGCCGCCATCGTCCGGCAATACCGCCGCTCCTGCGCCAGCACCTGCCGCCCGAAACCGGAAAAAAACCACTCTTGCGGCTTGCTTTCGCGCGCCGAATGTATTAACATAAACCCATGCTTTCCGTAAAAATTATTCCCGCATTAAACGATAATTATATCTATTTGGCGGCGGCAAACAACCGCGCCGCGATTATTGACCCCGGCGAAAGCGCCCCCGCGCTGGCGGCGCTGGCGCATAGCGGCGCCGTTTTGGAAGCGGTGCTAATCACCCACCGCCACGCCGACCACATCGGCGGCGTCGCCGAAATCCTCCGCCGCCACCCAAAAGCGAAAATATACGCCCCCGCCGGAGTTGACATTCCCAATATCGTAGACGGCGATTCCGCAAATTACGAAAAAATAGACGCGCCCGCCTATTCCAAAATCCGCGCCGAAATATGCGCGGACGGCGGCGAGTTTTCCATTTTGGACGGCGCGCTGCCGCTGCAAATTATCGCCACGCCCGGACACACGATTGACCACATCGCGTTTTACGGCGGCGGCGTTTTATTTTCCGGCGACACATTATTCGCCTGCGGTTGCGGGCGCGTTTTTGAAGGGACGATGAAACAAATGCGCCGCTCCGTAGCCGCCCTCGCCGTCCTGCCGGACGAAACAAAAGTATACTGCGGACACGAATACACGGAATCCAACATCAATTTTGCAACAGCGGCGGACCCGGAAAACGCGGCATTACAAACCCGCCAAAAAGAAACCGCGGCACGGCGCGCCAAAAACGCGCCAACCGTCCCCTTCACAATCGCCGAAGAAAAAGCGACAAACCCCTACCTCCGCCTCCGCGCCCCGTCCATAATCGCCGCCGCAACCGCCCGCCTCGGACGCCCCCCCAAAAACGAAGACGAAACTTTCGCCGCCCTGCGGGAATGGAAAGATATTTTTTAGAAATGGATGCCCGCTCTGCAATGCCCGCCCCCGATTTTAATCGGGGGCGGGCGGGTATTTCTTGCGAAACATTCTTTTGTCCGCCGTCATTAAACACTGCGCAACGGCGAAATATTCTTAAACCCGGGCACTATGTTGGATTGATTATTGGCGATTCGCTGCCGCGCCAACTCGCAATATTCCTCGCTAATATCCACGCCAATATATCGCCGACCCAGTAAGTGCGCGGCGATTGCAGTAGACCCGGAGCCGACCATCGGATCCAAAACCCAATCGCCTTTGCGGGTAAATACCCGAATAAAATCGTATGGGATTTTGTCCGGAAACGCCGCAGGATGCGCGCGTTTCAATGCCACTTTGTCGCCGCCATTGGCATAATTCCAAATGGTGCCCGGGCATTTGGTCGGATTGATTAGCAACGGGCGAGAATCCACCGTTTTTCCGTTGCGGTTGCGATTTGCGCCGCCATTCATAGTTTTTCCGGCGTGTTTGCACGGAATTTTGACCGCATCTTTGCAGAAAGTATTCGGCTTGCCGCCCTTCACAAAAATCGGCATATATTCGTGGTCTACGCGAAATCGCTTCGCCCACCACGCGCCGTCTTTGCCTTGCTTTTGGTAAATGCTGCATTCAAACAAAGCGAAGCCGATGCGGTCGCACCAATCTAGAATCGTGCGAAACGAAGTCAGGGTTTTGCGCCCGCCGATGGTTTGGTCTTGAATCACCATTACCACCACGCCGCCGCTTTTAGTCACGCGAAACAGCGATTTGCCAAGTTGGTGCAAATCCAATTTATAGCCGTTGTAATCGCGCAAATTATCATATGGCGGAGAAAATACCACGAGGTCAATGCTGTCTTCCGGCAGGTCAGCCAACACCGCCAAAGCATCGCCGCAAATAATCTGGTTGGGTTTCATTTTCGCGCCTTCTTTAATTTCTGATTCGGCGTACGGCGATCCTGCATTGCCATATTGCATTGCCCGCAGATCCATGCAATAAATTTGCCCGTTTGATAATCATGATCGCGATGCCAGTTCCCCGTCCAATTTCTCGAACAGTTCGGACAGACATCGCCGGATTTCGGTTTTGCCGGTATGTTTGATTTTTCTTTTTCTAAATCTTTTTTGCGCGCAAGACTTAGTTTTTCGCTGCATGATTTGCACAGCGCATTTGACCGCATCAGCGTACCGTCGCTTTTGACGCGGGACTGATAATAAGTAAACCTGTCCCACGACAGCAATTTGCGGCATTCGCTGCATGTGTCCGGTGTTTTCGGTTCGCCCAAAGTCGGGACGAATTTGGCGCCATCTTCGCCTTCGGGGTCGCTTATCAATTTATCATAAACTCGCCCAATCATTTTGACGGCATTGGTGAACAAGCCATGTTCCTGAATATGCCGAAACAATGCCGCAATATCGCGGTTTTTCATTTTACTTCTCCCTTTTGGATAAATATATTAAGCGCCATTATACAAAATTCCGCCGCCGAAAACAAACGCCTCTCGCGGGAATGGCGGACGGGCGGGGAATTGGGTTTGCGGCGGGGCGTGTTTTATGCCATAATGCGGGCATGAATATTTCGGCGGGAAAATTTTGGGGCGCGGGTTGGGCGGCGGTTGCGGCGGCTTTTGCCGTTGTTGCGGGGGCGGCGGCGGAGAGTAAGAACGGGTTTGATTTGTCCGCCGCTACTATTCCGGCGGCGGAGATTTTTGCGGGCGGACCGCCCAAGGACGGGATTCCTTCCATTGACGCGCCGGTTTTTGACGCCGCC
>JBPCWY010000058.1:0-7673 GCA_051009035.1 Gammaproteobacteria bacterium | reverse complement strand
CGTTAACCTTCGGCGAAGCATTGGAGCGTTTGTCGGAAGACAAAGTAATCAAAGAAGGCGCATTGCCGGACGAAATGTTCCGCGTTTTCATGCACTACAAACGCAACGAGTGGGAGAAATTTCTGGCAACGGTAACCGGCTGGGATTTGGAAACCTACTGGGATTGTTTGCCGTGAACGAATACATTCTTTGTCGGGCAGTAGAAACAGGAGATGCGGGGAGCGTTGAACGCCTGCTTGCATCAGGCATAGACCCGAATGTACCACGCCCCAACCGCGGCAACGAAACGGCTTTGCACTTGACAGCAACGCATGACCGCACCAAAATTGCCGAAATGCTATTAGGCAAAAAGGCAATCCCGAATGCGACTAATGATGAAGGCGAAACGGCTTTGCACTTGGCGGCAATGTATGGTCGCACCGAAATCGCCAAAATTTTATTAGACAACAAGGCAAACCCAAATGCGACTAATAAGAAAGGCGAAACGGCTTTGCACTTGGCGGCAACGAATAGCTATGCCGAAAGCGCCAAAATTGCCGAAATGCTATTAGGCAAAAAGGCAAACCCGAATGCGACTAATGAGAAAGGCGAAACAGCTTTGCACTTGGCGGCAATGTATGGTCGCACCGAAATCGCCAAAATTTTATTAGGCAAAAAGGCAAACCCGAATGTGGCTAATGAGAAAGGCAAAACGGCTTTGCACTTGGCGACAACGCATGACCGCACCGAAATTGCCGAAATGCTATTAGGCAAAAAGGCAAACCCAAATGCGGCTAATAAAGTAGGTGAAACGGCTTTGCATTTGGCGGCAACGGGTGGCTATACCAAAATCGCCAAAATGCTGTTAGACGGCGAAGCCGAATTGGACGCAACAGTCAATGGCGGTATAACCGCTTTGATGATTGCTGCCAATCATGGCAGTGCAGAAATTATCAAGATATTATTAGACAAAGGCGCAGATTTGCATTTGACTAATAATAAAGGTTTTACCGCTGTGCATATTGCGGCATTGCACGATAATGTGCTTGCCGCAAAAGTGCTTCTAAACGGCGAATCAGACCCAAACGCCAAAGACAACGACGGCGATACGCCGTTGCATCTTGCGGCGCGCATCGGCAAAGCGAATATGGTAAAAACTCTGCTGTTTAGCGGGGCAAAATCCAAACCCCAAAATAATATCGGCATTACGCCGCTGGATGTCGCGTTGGAAAACGATTTTCCGCACATAGAGCGGTTGCTGGTAATACACAAAGAACAACCCGGGGGCGGAAGAACAGCGGGAAACGATGTAGCGGCGAATTTTCGCTATTTCTACCAATCCGCGGACGATTTGCAGCCGGTCGGAAAGTGCGTAGACGACAAAAAAGACGGGTATGACAGCGAAGAATCTGCAAAAGCCAAGGCGGAAAGTATCCACCAAAAAAGGGGATTAAAATTGCGCCCGTATAAATGCCACAAGTGCGATTATTGGCATTTGACAAAATCCGCGCCAAGGCGGTAGAAATAGCCGGGGAATATCGAAAAATCGGCGGAATGCGGCGGCAATTTTAAGACAAAAAATATTTTTGCCGCCTGTTGCAAAACGGGGTTTTTATGCTACCATGCCCCCGCCAAGTAAAAAGGAGAGATTTTATGTGCGGAATTGCGGGATTAATTCATCGCGGGAAAAGCGCCGACATCGGGGATGAAATGACCCGCATGTTGCTTTCGCTCAAGCACCGGGGGCCGGATTCTACCGGGTGCGCCCTCTATGGCGGCGGCGGCGAGGACGGCGTGCATGTGATGCGCCTCAAAACGGCGGAACAAGCCGATTTGCGCGGCGGTTTCGGCATTCACGCCGAAATCCAAGGGCGCAAAGACGAGGTCTTGCGGCGGTTGCGCGCGCGGGATGCGAAAATCTCGGACGAACAGGACGCTACCGAATACGCCATGCGCCTGCGTTTTCGCTACGGCGGCGATATGCGAAAATTGGCGGATTATCTGGAAGATATTGACGGCGTGGAGATTCTTTCTATCGGGCGCAGTTTGGAGCTGATTAAAGATTTGGGGGACGCGGAAGAAGTCGCGGAACAATACGGGTTGCGCGGTTTTTCCGGCACGCACGCTATCGGACATACGCGCATGGCGACCGAATCCGATGTGGATATTCGCTCGGCGCATCCGTATTGGGCGTATCCTTTCGCCGATATTTCGGTGGTGCATAACGGGCAACTGACAAACTACTGGTCTTTTCGGCGGGCTTTGGAGCGGCGCGGACACCGGTTTACTTCCAACTGCGACAGCGAATTGCTGGCGGTATATGTCGCCGACCGCATGGATTGCGGCGATGATTTGGAAGAAGCGTTGCGCCGCTCGGTTGTGGAATTGGACGGCGTATTTACTTATTTGGTGGCGACTTCCGACATGCTCGGAATGGCGAAAGATGTCATGGCGGCAAAGCCGATGGTCCTGTATGAAAGCGATTCTTTTATCGCTTTGGCTTCGGAAGAAGTGGCGATTCGCGCGATTTTTCCGCACGAAATTGACTCTTACGACCCTTACGAAGGAGAGGTGCGGATATGGCGGACAAACTAAGCGGCGGCGCGCTTGCCGGGCGCAGCCAGCAAATTGTTTTCGCCCCCGAAAAAGGCGAGGCGCGGTTTACCTATCCCGATTCGCTGGAAGTGGATTTCGCCAAAAAAGCGGAGTTTGACGCCGAAAAGATGGACACGACGGCGATAAACAAAAAAATCCGCGCGCTCATGCGCGACGGATGCGGCTGTATTAAAATTAAAAACCCGGGCGCAAAACATTCCTTAGCGGCGGGGATTTTAAACCGCCTCCAATTGGAAATTGACGGCAGCGTGGGATATTTCGGCTGCGGGTTAAACGACGGTCCCAACATCCGCATTTCGGGGCGGGCGGGATGGTCGTGCGCCGAAAACATGATGAGCGGCGTAGTGGTGGTGGAAAAAAATGCCGGCTCTACTTTTGGCGCGGCGATTCGCGGCGGCGATTTGGTATGCCGCGGCGATGTGGGCGGACGCACGGGCGTTTGCATGAAAGGCGGGACAATTATTGTCGGCGGGCGCACCGGGGCGTTTTCCGGATTTATGATGCAACGCGGGCGCATGCTCGTTTTAGGCGACGCCGGAAACAATTTGGGCGACACAATGTATGACGGGGTGATTTATGTCGGCGGCAATATCGCCGGTTTGGGCGTAGACGCGGCGGAAGTTGAAATGACCCCCGCCGATTGCGAATGGCTCAAAAACAAACTCGCGTTATACGGCATGGAAGCGCCGCGCGGCGTTGAAAACATGCGCAAAATTACCTCCGGCAAACAATTGTGGAACTACGACAATTTGGAACCGGGCGAAAAGAAAATCGTTTTATGAAAAAGGAGAAAGCAATGGCCGACGGCAATTCTCCGGCGGAAAGCGGCGCCCACATTTTGGGCAAAAGCGCCGTCTTTACCCCGGATGTCATTAACGACATTCATGTCAAAGCGGAGCTTGGACGCTACCGCATGCGCGGTTTTTCCATGTTCAAAAAAATCCCAAACTGGGACGACCTGACCTTCCTGCCCGGCACATTAACCCGTTTTGTAATTGAGGGTTACCGCGAAAAATGCCTGACCAAAACGGTGCTGGGTCCGAAAGCCAAGCGCCCGCTGGAACTTGACATTCCGGTCTACATCACTGGCATGAGTTTTGGCGCGCTGTCTTACGAAGCCAAAATCGCCCTCGCCCGCGGCGCAACGATGGCGGGCAGCGCGACCTGCTCCGGCGAAGGCGGCATGATTCCGGACGAGCGGCGGTATTCTACAAAATGGTTTTACCAATGCATCCAGTCGCGCTACGGTTTCAATCCGCACCATCTGCAAATGGCGGACGCTTGCGAATTTTTTATCGGGCAAGGTTGCAAAGTCGGATTAGGCGGGCATTTAATGGGGCAAAAAGTCACCGACCAAGTCGCGGAAATGCGCTCGTTGCCGGCGGGCATTGACCAGCGTTCTCCGGCGCGCCATCCGGACTGGCTCGGACCGGACGATTTGGCGCTCAAAATCGCCGAAATTCGCGAAGCGACAAATTGGGAAATTCCGGTGCAACTCAAACTCGGCGCGGCGCGCGTATATGACGATGTGCGCATGGCGGCAAAAACCGGACCGGACATGATTTATATTGACGGCATGGAAGGCGGCACCGGAGCCGGTCCCCACTTGGCGACCGAAGACACCGGCGTCCCGGGCATCGCCGCAATCCGGCAGGCGCGCAAAGCGCTGGACGATGTAAACAAAACCGGCGAAATCAGTTTAATTTACGCCGGCGGCATCCGCAACGGCGCCGACATTGCCAAAGCCCTCGCCTTGGGGGCGGATGCGGTGGCGATTGGACACGCCGCCCTCATCGCGTTAAACTGCAACAAAGCCATCGCCGAATCGGATTTTGAAAACGAAATCGGAGTCAAAGCGGGCAATTGCTACCACTGCCACACCGGCCGTTGTCCGGTCGGAATCGCCACGCAAGACCCGGCGTTGCGGGCGCGGTTGGACCCGGATAAAGCGGCGGAGCGTGTGTATAATTTTTTGCACACGCTGGCGATTGAATGCCAATTGTTTGCGCGCGCCTGCGGCAAAACAAACATACACAGTTTGGAGCCGGAAGATTTGGCGGCGTTAACCATGGAAGCATCGGCGATGGCGATGGTCCCGCTCGCCGGCACGCAGCACACCGTCGGACGCCCCGACATCACGCGCTATTAATTCGCGCTATTAATTTTTTGCAAAAGGAGAAATGCAATGGCAAAAAAAGCAAATAAAGATTCCGCGCCCGCCGCGCCGATTGTCGGCTACCGCTACGATGTCAACTTGTTGCCGGACATGTCCAAACTCACGCCGTATTTGCGGGAATACCTGCAAGTGATGGGCTGGCAGGATTTAAACTGGCTGGAAGATGTCCACATGGGTTACGAAGAAGGAAGCCCGGCGGTATTTGACCGCAACATTAACGGCTGGGTCACCGTGCCGGACGACATGAAACTCCCCGAAGACCAGCAGTCGCGGGACATGCAGGCGCGCGAGTTGCTGGTCAAATTCCAAATGTCGGAAAACCACCCGCTGGTTGCGCTAAAAAAACAATACGGAAAATTATAACGCCGTTCCCGCGTTTGTTTTCCCCCGTTATAAAAAAGGAGAAATAATATGACCGAAGCGCTTTCACGAACATCCGCGCTGGCGGAAAGGCACCGCGCGCTTGGCTCGGCGTTGGAAGATTGGAACGGCATGGGCACGGCGTGGTCATACCGCACCGACCCGGACGACGAACACGACGCCGTGCGGGAAGCGGCGGGTTTGTTTGACATGTCCGGTCTCAAAAAAATATATGTGCGCGGAAAAGACGCGGCGGCGGCGGCGGATTATCTGCTCTCCCGCAACATGGCAAAAATCGCCCCCGGACAATCCGCCTACGGCGCGGTATTAACCGAACGGGGGACGGTTGGCGACGACGCCATTATCTACAACAACGGCGGCGGCGAATGGCTGGTGGTGCATGGTTCCGGGGAAAGCATGGAGCGGTTGCGGGAATGCATTTCGGGCAAAAATGCGGACGCGGAATTTAACGACGATTTGCACGACATCTCGTTGCAGGGTCCCGCCGCCTTGGATTTTTTAAACCGGCATACGCCGCTGGATTTGCCGTCCCTGCCCTATTTTCACCATGCCCAAACCGAATTATTCGGACATCCGTGCATGTTGTCGCGCACCGGCTATTCCGGCGAGCGCGGTTACGAAATTTTCGCCGCCGCTTCCGCGGTTGTTGATATTTGGGACAATATTGCGGAACAGGGAAAACCGCTTGGCATTATGCCATGTTCGTTTACGAGTTTGGACAAGGCGCGCATAGAAGCGGCGTTGTTGTTTTACGGCTACGACATGACCGCCGAGCATTCGCCTTGGGAAGTCGGGCTGGGATGGTCGGTCAGCCGGGAGGGAAATTTTTGCGGGAAAGAAGCGGCGTTGAAACTGGAAGGACGCGAGCGGTTTAAGGCGGCGGGGTTGGACATTGCGCATGACGGCGCATTGGCGGGCGGCGAAACATTGCTCGCAAACGGGGAAAAAGCGGGCATTGTCAACAGCCCCGCATGGTCGCGGCGAATGCAAAAATCTTTGGCGCTGGCGCATGTGCGCCCCGATTTAGCCGCGCCCGGCACGCGCTTAACCGTTGCCGGAGACGGCGCGGAATACGGGGCGACTGTGGCGGCAACACCGTTTTACGACCCGCAAAAAACGCGCACTCATGCTTGAACCCATGCTTGCGCCGTCCATGCTCAAATTTCCGCCGCAAAAAACATGACCCGGCACATTCTCTCCGTAGACCAGACGGACCGGCGGGTGCCGTATAACTTGCGGCAGAGCGGCGCCACTCCCGCGCAAATGCTGATTAATACGCGCATTCGCAAATCCCCGTATTGGCATTTATCGGCAAAAGCGGGCATGTGGCGGGCGACGGTGTATAACCGGACTTACCACCCTTTCGGTTACGCCAAGCCGGAAGACGGCGGCGCAATGGCGGAATACGAAGCGGTCAAAAACCATGTTGCGATGTGGGATGTCGCGGTGGAGCGGCAAATCATGGTCAAAGGCCCCGATGCGGAAGCGTTTACGGATTATGTTATCACCCGCGACGCCGCGGCGATTCCGCCGATGCGCGGGCGGTATGCGGTTTTATGCAACGCGGCGGGCGGCGTGTTAAACGACCCGGTATTGCTGCGTTTGTCGGCGGACGAATTTTGGTTTTCCCTGTCCGATTCGGATATTGGCATGTATTTGCAGGGCGTAAACCATGACGGAAAATTTAATGTTGAAATTGACGAAATTGATGTTTGTCCGCTGCAAATCCAAGGCCCGAAAGCGCACGCATTAATGCGCGATTTAATCGGCGGACAAACGGATGTGGACGGCATGCCGTATTACGGTTTGGCGGAGGCGCAAATTGCCGGGCGCGGTTGTTTAATATCGCAGACGGGTTTTTCCGGCGCGCCGGGTTTTGAGATTTATTTGCGCGACGCCACGCTTTACGCCGAAGACCTGTGGGGCGCGATTTTGGACGCGGGAAAAAAACACAACTTATCGGTCGCCGCCCCGTCCCACTGCCGCCGCATCCAAGCGGGAATTTTATCGTGGGGACAGGATATGGACGCCCAGCACAATCCGTTTCAATGCAATTTGGGATACCAAGTTTCGTTGTCCGCGCCCGGCGAATGGAATAAAAAAACCGACTATATCGGCAAAACGGCGCTTGAGAAAATCCGGCGGGATTTGCGCGCCGGTAAAAAACCTTACAACATGCAATTGGCGGGATTGGCGATGGGCGGGCGTCCGGTTTGCGATTTTGCCCCCGATTTTTGGCTATTATCCCCGGCGGAAGGCGGCGAGCCGTGCGGCTTTATTACTTCGCCGTGGTATCACCCGGAGCGGCAAACGAATATTGCCATGGGATATGTCCCGTTTGACGGCGCGTTAAACAAAAACGGGCTTCCCGTTGCCTCTTACGGGCGGCGTTTTTTGGCGCACTTGCCGGACGAATACGCCGAAAAACCCGGCGAACCGGCAGCCGCCGAAGTTGTCCCCATGCCGTTTTCGCAATCCCATTTCCCCAACACCCGGGAGCGGGGAAATTCCTGAACGCGGA
>JBPCWY010000057.1:0-4300 GCA_051009035.1 Gammaproteobacteria bacterium | reverse complement strand
GGAATCAAAAACAAAAAAGTCAGCGACAACAACGCAACCATGCAGCGCAATAAACAACCGCGCAAATCCGCCAAATGCCCCAGCAATCCGTCTTTGGAAAATTCTTCCGTCATTGCGCGCCCGTTTTCGCCGCCGCCGCCGCGGATTTTTCGGGCGGAAAAGAACCGCTTGCGGGCGGGTTATTCGCCGCAATATTTTCCGGTTGTTTCGGCGCGGAAGAATCGGCGGCGTTTTGATTCTCCTCGGCGTTTGGAAATTTTTCGGGCAAGGAAGAATCGGCGACGGCGTTTTGATTCGCCGCGGTATTTTGCAATTTTTCGGGCAGGACGGAATTGTCGGCGGGCGATTCTTTCGCCATGGCATTTTCCGATTGTTTCGGTGCGGGAGAATCGGCGGCATTTTGATTCGCCGCGGTATTTTGCGATTTTTCGGGCAGGGCGGAATTGTCAATAGACGATTCTTTCGCCGCGATATTTTCCGATTGTTTCGGCGCGGGAGAATCGGCGGTATTTTGATTCTCCGCGGCGTTTTGCGATTTTTCGGGCAGAGCGGAATCGGCGGACGATTCTTTTGGCGCGGCATTTTCCGGTTGTTTGGGGGCGGGGTTTGCGGCGTCGTTGGCGACATCCTGCAAATTGCGCGCTTGTTCGCTAAAACCTTCTTTGACCGTGCGCGCCGCGTTTTCGTATTCGCGGTGTATGTTTTTTAAATCTTCCAAATCCATTTCGCGGCGAATGTCCGATTTGATTCCCGCCGCTTGCCGCTGCACGCGCGCCGCCAAATGCCCCAAAAAACGCGCCGTTTCGGGCAACCGCCGCGGCCCGATGACAATCAATCCGACCGCAACGATAACAAAAACTTCGCCGAAACTAATATTAAACATTGCGCGGCGGCGCGGGGGAAGTTAAGCGGATTTGCCGCGCCCGCCGGTTTTTTCCGACTCGGACGCGGGCGGCGGCGTTTCGGCGTTTTCCGCAGTTGTTTCCAGCGCGGCTTTTTCGCCGTCTTCTTTCATGCCGCTTTTGAATCCGCGCACCGCCGCGCCCAAATCGCCGCCCATTCCGCGCAGCTTTTTGGTGCCAAACAACAGCGCCACAACCAACAGCACGACCAGCCAGTGCCAAATGCTAAATGTTCCCATGTTTTATTTCTCCTTGCGCGCCGATTTTTCGGCAATTCCGGATTTGCCGCGCCGCGCTTCCAACGCCGCCGCAACATCTTCCAAGTCCACATTATAACGCGCCATGACGACAAGGCAATGAAAACACAAATCGGCGAGTTCCTCCGCCAGCCGCTCCGGGCTGCCGCCGCGCCCCGTTTCCTTTGCCGCCAGCATCGTTTCGCCCGCTTCTTCGGCGATTTTTTTCAACAGCGCGTCCTCGTCCCCGTGCAGCAATTTCGCCGTATACGAGCGCGCCGGGTCGGCGTTTTGCCGCCGCCGAATGCGCGCCGCCAGCGCGCGCAACGCCCGTTCCGGCGCGCCGTCAGACATCGCGCACCTCCATCCCTTCGGCGCGCAAATGCGCTTTGACTTCCGCAATGTTGTGCGTGCCGTCATGAAAAATGCTCGCCGCCAAAACCGCGTCCGCGCCGCTTTTGAGCGCCGCCGCCAAGTGCGCCGGTTCGCCGCCGCCGCCGCTCGCAATCAGCGGCACGGATACCGCCACCGCCGCCGCTTCCAGCAATTCCAAATCGTATCCGGCAAGCGTCCCGTCCGCATCCATGCTGGTCAGCAGAATTTCGCCCGCGCCCAATTCCGCCGCCTGTTGCAGCCATTCCAGCGCGTCCAATCCGGCGGGATTGCGCCCGCCGTGGGTGACGACTTCCCAGCCGTTTCCGTTTTTGCGCACATCCGCCGCCAACATCACGCACTGCGAGCCAAATTGCGCGGCGCATTCGGCAAGCAGCGGCGGGCGCGCAACGGCGGCGGAATTGATGCAAACTTTGTCCGCCCCGGCGCGCAACAACGCGGAAAAATCCTCCCGCGAGCGGACGCCGCCGCCCACGGCGAGCGGGATGGTAATTTCTTCCGCCACGGTTTGCACCGTATCCAGCAAAATCGCGCGCCCGTCCGAAGTGGCGGTAATGTCCAAAAATACGATTTCGTCCGCGCCTTCGCGGTCGTAGCGGCGCGCCGCTTCCGCCGGGTCGCCGGCATCGCGCAAATTGGTAAAGCGGACGCCTTTGACGACCCGCCCGCCGTCAATATCCAAACACGGAATCACGCGGCGCGCCAAACCCATTATTCCTCCGCGCGCGGGTACGAACCCAGCACTTTAAGAAAAGGGGCGAGTTTGCCGATTTCGTCCAACGCCCGCGCGACTTGCGGCGAATCGCGGTGCCCGTCTATGTCCGTATAAAAAACATATTCCCACATCTTTGCGCGGGACGGGCGCGATTCAAATTTGGTCATGTTAATTTTCAATCTTGAAAACGGCTCCAACAACCGGTAGAGCGCCCCGGCTTTGCTGTGCACCGTCATCATAAACGAAGTTTTGTCCGCCGAAGACGGGGCGGGACAAGCCGCGCTTGCAATTAAAAAACGGGTCGTATTGTAAGCGGAATCTTCAATATCGGAAGCGGCGGCGGCGAGTTTGTAATGTTTTGCCGCGGAAAGGGAAGCGATGGCGGCGATTTTTTTGCCCGCGCCGGATTGGGCGACATAACGGGCGGCGGCGGCGTTGCTTTCCATCGCCGCCAACGCCGCTTTGGGGGCGTTTTGCGCCAGCCAGCGGCGGCATTGCGCCAACGCCTGCGGATGTCCGTAAACCGTTTTTACCTCCTCCGGAAGAATCGGCGATGCGGCAAGAAAATTATGCCGCACGCGCAGCATAATTTCGCCGCACAGCGAAAGGGGCGTTTCCAACAATGCGTCAAACGCCTCGCCGACCGTCCCCTCGCCGGAGTTTTCAAACGGAAAAACGGCAAAATCGCACAGCCCTTTTTCCGCCCGCGAAAAAACCGCGCCAACGGAAGACGCGGGGATATATTCCGCCGAAGCGCCGAAATGTTTGCGCGCCGCATCGTGCGTAAAAGTATGGGGCGGACCGAGATAGCAAACGGTTTGGGGTTTTTCCAGCGCGAGGCATGCGGAGATAATTTCGCGGTAAATCGCCCGCACGGCAGGGCGGGGCAGTTTCCCCCCGGCGGCGGAAAGGCGGCGCAAAATCTCGGCTTCGCGCTCCGGACGCGCAAAAACCGCGCCCGGTTGCGCCTTTTTAGCGTCCGCGGCTTCCCCCGCAAGGTCCGCCCGTTTCCGCAACAACGCGGCAATTTTGTCATCCACCGCATCAATACGCGCCCGCACTTCCGCAATCCCTTTTTTCGCAGAACCCTTTTTCATCGCTGCCATTTTACCCGATTTTGGGGATTTTTTGGGAATGGGGGGGGCGTTTTCGCTCCAATTTTCCTGCGATTTTCCGTTTCGTGCCGAAATTTATTTCAGTACGAAGCGAAATTCATGAAAAAATTAAATCAATTTTTTGAATTTTTGCGTCTACTTAAAGGAAGGGATAAACAGAAAGTTCAATTTTTTAACTAAACCAAAAAAGGAGGATAACTATGGAGATTGAAATTTTTCCGCGGATGCGGATCAAGATGGATGCAAAATTTTTGTGTGTTTTTTTGATACTGTTATAAGGGAGTTTAAACCTCGTCCCTACGCTCCAGCGTTGGGACGCATACTGGCGGCGTCCCCGCCGCCTTTTGCCGCAAAGCAAAAAGCGATGCAAACCGTCAGCCGTTCAAACCTCCGCCCCTCTCCGCCGTCGTTCCGGCGAAAGCCGGAATCCAGAATCTCAATTCGTTAATAAACGCTGGATTCCTGCTTTCGCAGGAATGACATGTTTTTTTAATATTTTCCATATTTTAATATTCCCCGTTTTTCCATTCCCGCTTTCGCGGGAATGACGGAATCGCAATTAAACGAAGTGCGGTTAAATGCGTTGCGATTAAAAACGGTATTTTATGTTGAATTGAAAATCCATGTCGGCGGATTCTTCGCGCCAATAAATGTTTGCCGCGGGGGTTATCCGCCATTTTTTGTAATCAATTTTCATGGCGTTCCGCCAAAACGCCGAAAAATTAACAGCGGTTTCCGTCATGCCGTATTCGGCGGCGAGACCGCTTTGATATTCCCATATACCGCTTTTGTGTTTTATCCCCGCCGAAATATCCGCGTTTGTTTCCGCTTTTAACGAAACGAAATTATACCCGGCATTCCAAACATCGCCGCCGTATTGCATGCCGCTGGCATATGAAAAATCTTCCGCGGCGGAGGAATACGCTTCCCAATAAGCGG
>JBPCWY010000056.1:0-2549 GCA_051009035.1 Gammaproteobacteria bacterium | reverse complement strand
AATGCGGCAACAGCAGCGCGCCAAACAGCAAAGCGGCGCACATCGCCGGAAGCATAATGCGCCAATACAAACGTTTTTCCATCATTGAAAAACGCAGCCGCCCCGCTTCGTCCGCGGCTTCGGCGTGGTAGACAAACAAGCGGGGCAAATACAACAACCCCGCCGCCCAAAATATTACCGCGATAATGTGAAACGCTTTAATCCATAACATTGCCGCCCCCTTTGCGCGCCGCGCCGTTGCCGTTAATAAATTGCATTATAACGGATTGCGGCGCAAGCCGTAATCCTATTTCATAAAATCCATGTCATTCCCGCGCAGAGCCCGCCCCTGCGAAGGCAGGGGCAGGAATGACATGAATTAATTAAATACGCCGCCCAATTCTATTAAGCGGAAAAACGGCGGCGGGTTAAAACCATCGCCAGCCATAAACCGCCCGCCGCATATAACGCCAACGCCGTTAAATTCAACGCCCAAAACGGGGGGATTTCGCCCGCCAACAACGGGCGCGCTATTTCTACAAAATGGCGCAGCGGCAAAAAGGCGGAAAACGCCTGCAACGCTTCGGGCATCTGTTGCACCGGAAAAAACGCGCCGGATAATAACATCATCGGCGTAATAAACAATGTGAAATAAAACGAAAACAATTCATAACCGCGCGCGCAGGCGGTGCAAATCAACGCCAAAGACGAAAACGCCATTCCCGCCAGCAACATCACCGGCGGCAATAACAACGCGGACGGATACGCCACCAGCCCCAGCGCGGACAAAACTCCCAACATCGCTGTCCCGGCGACCGCGCTTTTGACCCCCGCCCACAGCCATTCGCCCGCGACAATATCGTCCAACGCCATCGGCGCATGCAGGACGGCGTCCCAGTTGCGCTGCACATGCATGCGGGTATAGGCGGAATACAACGCCTCAAAACTCGCGCCGTTCATCACCGTATAACCCGCCATGCCGGCGGCGATATATTGCAAATACGAAACGCCGTCCACTTCGCCGACCAGCGCGCCGATGCCGAGACCGAATCCGATTGTGAAAACCACCGGCTCAATTAAATGGGTGGTAATGGACGAAATCATGAGCTTGCGCCAGACGAGAAAATTTCGCATAAAAAACCGTCCGGCGCGGCGGCTAATCACGGGCGGGGCGTATGGATTCATTCGCGCAACCCGCGCCCGGTCAGGCGCAAAAATACATCTTCCATATTCGCGCGGCGGTGGACGAAACGAAACGATTCGGCGCGCAAGGCGGCAAGCAACGGCGCGGCGTCCGCCACATGGCAATACGACAACCGCCCGAAGTTTTCGCGCCGTCCGGCAATTTCACCCCGCGCGTCCAGCCATGCGTTTGCGCCTTCGCCGTGGACTTCCACAACTTCCGGCTCCACTTTTTCGCGCACCAAAGTATCCGGCGCGCCTTCGGCAATAATCCGCCCTTCGTCCATCACCATCACGCGGTCGCACAGCCGCTCCGCTTCTTCCATAAAATGCGTTGTCAGCAACAAAGTTTTTCCGGCTTCTTGTAAATTGCGCAACCGCTCCCAAATCAGATGCCGCGCCTGCGGGTCAAGCCCGGTTGTCGGTTCGTCCAAAAAAATAATGTCCGGGTCGTTAACCAACGCCCGCGCCAACGCCAATCTTCTTTGCATGCCGCCGGACAAATTGCGAATCGCGGCGGTGTTGCGCGCGGACAATCCGGCAAAATCCAACAACTCCGCGATTTTGGACGGCGGCGCATTGATGCCGAAATAACGCGCATACATGGATAAATTTTCGGCGCAGGTAAAATCCGGATCCAACATATCTTGTTGCGGAACGACTCCGGTGCGGGCGCGGGCGGGGAGGGATTCGTCCGGCATGTTAAATCCGAGTAATTTAACCGAGCCGGAATCCTGCCTTCGGATGCCGAGGCAAATGTTTAATAATGTGGATTTGCCCGCCCCGTTTGGTCCCAAAATCCCCGTGCATTCCCCGCGCGCTACGGAAAAAGAAACATCGTCCACCGCCTGCACGCCGCCGAATTGACGGCGCACGCCCGTCGCCAAAAGCGGCGGGACGCTCATCGCCCCGCCGCTTGCAAAGTATTCGCAACTAACATCGCAATCGTCATCAATGAATAAAAAATAAATAAAAATAATCTTTCCGCAATGCAATTAAAACATTAAACAACGCATGTTCGGCGGAAATTCGCTATAACCTTCTCGCCCCCGACATTTGTCGGGGGCGAAACCAATGCGGCGGAGTTTACTCCGCCAAGCCCGCAACCATGCCGCAGTAAACTTATTTTTTCGCTTGGCGGGGGATTTTCCGCATTTTCGGGCGGGAATGGCATATAATGCCGCCTTTTATTTCCACAAGGAGCAAAACCCGTGAAACACATTAAAGCCGCCCTTTTCGCCCTTTTTGCCGCCGTGTTGTCGGGGGGCGTTTTCGCATTTGCCATCGCCGAAGAGGCGGCGGTGTCCGTGTCGGGCGATGTCGCCGCCGTCAATACCGAAGAGGCGGAAAAGCCGCTGGACCTTTCCCGTGCATTGGAAATTGAAAAG
>JBPCWY010000055.1:0-5884 GCA_051009035.1 Gammaproteobacteria bacterium | reverse complement strand
TTCGCCACCGACAAACCGCCGGTATAACGCGCCGCGCCGCGCGTGGGCAAAATGTGGTTCGGACCGGAAATTTTATCGCCGTAAGCGACCGTCGTTTCTTCGCCCAAAAATAAAGAACCGTAATTTTTGAGCCGCGCCAACCACCATTCCAAACCGGCGCAATGCACTTCCAAATGTTCCGGCGCATGCATGTCCGACCACGCCGCCGCTTCTTCGCGCGCGCCAAAAATTGCAATCTCGCCGTAATCTTCCCACGATTTTTCCGCATGCCCGCGGTTTGGCTGCGGCAGGGCGGCGATGCATTCCGGCACTTTCGCCAACACTTCGCGCCCGAGTTTTGGCGACAACGCCGCAAGCCACGCCGGAGAATTCGGTCCGTGTTCCGCTTGTCCCGCCAAATCGGCGGCGACAATATCCGCGTCCGCCGAGTCGTCCGCGATAACTAAAATTTCGGTAGGCCCCGCCACCATGTCAATACCGGCGCGCCCGTATAATTGCCGTTTCGCTTCGGCGACAAATTGGTTTCCGGGTCCCGCCAACACATCGGCGGGATGACCGGAAAACAATCCAAACGCCAGCGCCGCAACGCCGTGCGCGCCGCCCAAATTTAAAACCACATCGGCGCCGCCGGCGTCCAACGCGTAAAGCACTGCCGGATGAATGCCGCCGTATTCCGCGCGCGGCGGCGAACAAGCGACGACGGTTTCCGCGCCCGCCGTTTTTGCCGTTGCCGCGCTCATCACCGCCGAAGCGATGTGCGCGTAACGCCCGCCCGGCACATAACAACCGGCGGTTTGCACCGGCATGTGTTTTTGTCCGGCGACAAGCCCCGGATATATTTCGGTTTGGAATCCGCCGAGGCGGTTTTTTTGTTCTTCGGCAAAACGCCGCACCTGCCGCAGCATAAATTGAATGTCGTCTTTGAGTTGCGGCGGCGTTTTGTCCGCGGCGGCGCGGCGCGCTTCGGGCGATGCGATAATGTCGCCCGTCCAGCCGTCCAACTCCGCCGCGTATTTTTGCGCCGCCGCTTCGCCGCCTTTTTCTACGGCGGCGATAATTTCGCGCACCCGCAAGCGCGTTTGTTCGTCCTCCGCCGCCGCGGCCGGCGGCGCTTTTTTGAGATATTCAACAGGCATGATTTATTTTATCCTTTTTGTTTGTAATTCCACGGATTAACGGTTTGCAAAGTTTCAACGCCGGTAAAATCGGCGTCTCCGGTTGCTAAAACCAGTTTATGCTGGACGGCAATGGCGGCAGTCATGGTATCGCGGTCGCCGCAGTTGCGTCCCGCCTTTTCTTGCGCCACCCGTATTTGGGCGTAATAATAGGCGCTTTGCGCGTTAAATGCGTAGCACGTTTTTTTACGGACATTGAAAAAAAAATTTGCGTTTTGGGCGAGCGCATTCTTTTTTTTGCCGTCATGCATAATATTAATTCCGTATTCAATTTCCGCTTTGGCGATGGCGCTGATATAGATGGATTCTTCCCGCTCCGCCCGGTCTTTAATCCAGTTAATAACCTTCTTGGCGGGGCGCTCTTCCAGCAACTCGGAAATAACATTGGTATCCAACAAAAACACCTCCGTTAGCTTTTAATTTTGCCGCGCGGCGGCAGTTCCAAATGGACGCCGCCGACAGCCCGTCCGATTCGGAGAAGTTCAAGACCGATATTAACGCCCTGTTCCGCTTTGGACATCGGGGGAAATTCAAGAATCTCGTATTTTGGGCGCGCCGTTTTGGCGCGGGCGGGCGGCGCTTTGGCGCGCGCGCGGGGTTTGGCTGGTTGGGGTTTTTTCATGACCCGCATGTTAACATAAAAACCGCGTTTGTCAACCAATTAAAATTCCGGCTTTTTCGGAATCATTCCGCTTCCGCCGCATAACAAACTGCCTGCAATTTGTTGCCGTCCAAATCGCGGATATAAGCGGCGTAATAATTTTCGCCGAAATGCGGGCGCAACCCGGGCGCGCCTTCGTCAATGCCGCCCGCCTGCATGGCGTTTTCGTAAAAGCGGCGGACTTGTTCGCGCGTTTCGGCGGCGAAAGCGATGTGCGTTCCATTGCCCCATGTCGCGGGCAAACCGTTTTCGGGATAATACAAATAGATATAGGGAAAAGAATTGTTTTTGCAAAAAGCGGGCGGTTTGTTTTCCGGTTTTGACATGCGCGCAAAACCGAGCGCGCCTAAAACTTTATCGTAAAAAACCGCCGCCCGGGCATAATCGCGAACGCCCAAAGTAATGTGGCTGATTGGATTCGCCAACGCGCCGCCGGTTAATGGTTTTTCGGTTTTTCGGAACTGCAATCAAGCATCCAGCCAATGCCGAATTTGTCCGACAGCATGCCGAAATACGGACTCCAAAAAGTTTTGGAAAGCGGCATGGCGATTTTGCCGCCCGCCGCCAGCCCGTTAAACAGTTTGTCCGTTTCCGCCATGTTTTCCGTTTCCAATGCAATGGAAAAATTTCCGCCCGATTCGGCGCGCCCCATGGAAGCGGGCATGTCGTTGCCCATCAACGCGGAGTTTTTTCCGAGAGGCAACTGGACATGCATGATTTTTTCGGCATCGGCGTCCGCTATTTGGAAACTATCGTCCAGCCCCCCGGCGGGCATGTCCTTAAACCGCTTCAATACGGCAAACTCGCCGCCAAAAACGGAGCGGTAAAAATTAAACGCCTCTTCGCAATCGCCGTTAAAAGACAAATAAATGTTTATGTTTTTCATGTTTTTCCCCTTGCGGTGTTAAACAAAAACGCGCCGGTTTAGTGCGCCGCCCATTCTACGGTGCTTAAATCAATGCCGTCTTTGTGCATTTCCCACAGCGGCGACAATTCGCGCAGTTTGCCGATTTTTTCGTGCAGCAGTTTTATTAAAAACTGTATTTCTTCTTCGGTCGTAAAACGCCCGATAGAAAAACGGATGGAAGAATGCGCGAGCTCGTCATTGCGCCCTATTGCGCGCAAAACATATGACGGCTCCAAAGACGCGGAAGTGCAGGCGGAGCCGCTGGAAACGGCGACGTCTTTTATCGCCATAATCAGCGATTCGCCTTCTACAAAATTAAACGAAATGTTTAAATTGTGCGGGACGCGGGTTTCCAAATCGCCGTTAATGTAAATCTCTTCAATCCCCTGCACGCCGTCCAAAAGCATGCCGCGCAATTTCAGCACATGCGCGTATTCCGCCTCCCGCTCTTCGCACGCCAGCCGGCACGCTTCGCCCATTCCGGCGATTTGGTGGGTCGGCAAAGTGCCGGAGCGCATGCCCCGCTCGTGCCCGCCGCCATGCATTTGCGCGGCGAGGCGGACGCGCGGTTTGCGCCGCACATACAGCGCGCCGATTCCTTTTGGTCCGTATACTTTGTGCGCCGAAAGCGAAAGCAAACTCGCGTTTATCGCGCGGACATCCATGGGGATTTTGCCCGACGCCTGCGCCGCGTCCGTATGAAAAACGATGCCGCGTTCATTGCAAATTGCGCCGATTTCGGCGACCGGTTGAATCACCCCGATTTCGTTGTTGACCCACATCACCGAAACCAAAATCGTGTCGTCCCGCAACGCCGCTTTGAATGCGTCCAAATCCAAAAGCCCGTCCGGACGCGGGTCCAGATAAGTCGCTTCAAAACCTTCCCGCTCCAATTCGCGGACGGGGTCCAAAACCGCTTTGTGTTCGGTTTTGACGGTGACGATATGCCGCCCTTTCTTTTTGTTGAAATGCGCCGCGCCCTTGAGCGCCAAATTGTTGGATTCGGTCGCGCCGGAAGTCCAAACAATTTCGCGCGGGTCGGCGCAAATCATATCCGCCACATTTTGCCGCGCTTCTTCCACGGCTTTTTCGGCTTCCCAGCCAAAGGCGTGCGAGCGCGAGGCGGGATTGCCAAACGCGCCGTCCCGCGTGAGAAAATGCGCCATTTTTGCGGCAACGCGCGAATCCACCGGCGTGGTCGCGGAATAATCAAAATAAATCGGTGTTTTCATGGGTTTGGTTTCCGTAGGGATTTTGCCGCTCGCGCGGCGGACTCGGAATATTACCACATTTTCCCGCCCCCGCCAAACCCGCGCGGCGGGCGTTTGGTTTTTTTCGGATTTAAAAATCCGCGCGGAGAATCCGCTACCTAATCCGAAAATGCGGGAAAATGTTTTTTGGGGCGGTTTGCCGCCGTCCGCCGCCAAACCTTTCCGGCGGATGCGTTGGGCGTTTTTCGGATTCGCGGGAAAATGAAAAACCGCGCCGGAGAATCCGCCGCCCGCGCCGAAAAATGCGGGAGAATGTTTTTTTGGGGGCGGTTTTGCCGCCGTCCGCCACGCAGCGGCTTTCGTGTAAAATGGCGTTATGGCGGAATCTTCCCAATTTGCCGCGCGCCAAAACGCGCTTTTGCGCAGTATCACCGGCTCCCGCATTTACGATTTGGTGCGCGAAACGCCGCTATCGCCCGCCCCCTGCATTTCGGCGGCGTGCAAAAACGCCGTCTCGGTCAAACGCGAAGATTTGCACGAAATTTTCTCGTTTAAGATTCGCGGCGCGTATCACAAAATGAAGCGCCTGCCCGCCGCCCGTTTGCAACGCGGAGTCGTCGCCGCCTCGGCGGGCAACCACGCGCAAGGAGTCGCGATGTCCGCGCAAAAATTGCAATGCCGCGCGGTGATTGTAATGCCACGCCACGCGCAAAAAATAAAAGTCGCGGCGGTGCGCAAACGGGGCGCAAAAGTCATTTTACGCGGCGATACTTTTGACGAATCGGACCGCTTTGCCCGCCGTTTGGCGCGCGAAGAAAACGCGGCGTTTATCCCGCCGTTTGACGACCCCGACATTATCGCCGGCAACGGCACGATTGCCGCGGAAATGCTGCGCCAGCATCCCGCCCCGCTGCATGCGATTTTTTGCGCTATCGGCGGCGGCGGATTAATCTCCGGCATCGCCGGCTATGTCAAGGCGTTGCGCCCGGGCGTCCGCATCATCGGCGTAGAATCCGAAGAATCCGCCTGCATGAGCGCGTCCTTGCGCGCCGGAAAACCCGTTGCGCTCCCGCAAGTCGGCGCTTTCGCCGATGCCGTAGCGGTGCAAAAACCGGGACGGCATACTTTTGATTTCGTCCGCAATTTGGTGGACGATATTGTCGTCGTTAATAACGACGAATTATGCGCGGCGATTAAAGATTTATACGAAGACACGCGGGTGATTTTTGAACCCGGCGGCGCGCTGGCGGCGGCGGGATTAAAACAATACGCCGCCGCGCGCGGATTGCGCAAAAAAAATCTGGTCGCCGTCGCCAGCGGCGCGAATATGAATTTTGACCGCCTGCGTTTTGTTTCGGAGCGCGCCGAAATCGGCGAACAGCGGGAAGCGTTGTTTGCGGTGACGATTCCGGAGCGTCCGGGCAGTTTCCGCGATTTTTGCGTCCTGCTCGGACAGCGCGATGTCACCGAATTTAACTACCGCAAAGACGACCCGCAACAAGCGCACATTTTTGTCGGCATAGAGATTCAA
The DNA here is from genome assembly GCA_051009035.1 of Gammaproteobacteria bacterium. Lineage (GTDB taxonomy): Bacteria > Pseudomonadota > Gammaproteobacteria > Tethybacterales > Persebacteraceae > Persebacter. The sequence continues at coordinate 399 of JBPCWY010000055.1, read as the reverse complement.
GAATCCGGCGAGCGCCGCGCGTTGCGCCAAAAATTTCGCGCCGCCGGAATCTCGGCGCGCGATTTAACCGAAGACGAATTATCCAAACTCCACATCCGCCACATGGTCGGCGGACGCGCGCGCGCACCGGACGAAGTCCTGTGCCGTTTTGAATTTCCGGAGCGTCCGGGCGCGTTAATTAATTTTTTAACTTTGCTCGGGCAAGCGCGCAAAAATTGGAATATCAGTTTATTCCACTACCGCAACAACGGCGGCGATGCGGGCCGCGTTTTAGTCGGCGTTGAAGTCCCCCCCGGCGAGCGCCAAATATTCGCGCGCGCCTTAAAACAATTAAACTGCCCCTTCCAATACGAAACGGAAAACCCCGCCTACCGCCTGTTTTTGCAAAGCGATTCTTAA
>JBPCWY010000054.1:0-31106 GCA_051009035.1 Gammaproteobacteria bacterium | reverse complement strand
CCCAAAAACGCCTTTGTCAACTATTTTTTGCCTTTTTTGCGTTTTTTCATTTCGGATGGAAAAAGAATCCGCAGTTAACTTTTTGGATTGCCGCCGCCGTTTTCGCATTGGCAGGAATCTTCGGCGGGGTGGTATACGCCGCATTTTTTGCATTGGACCATTGGCGTTTCGTTTAGGTTGCCGCCGGGGCGGGAGGGCGGGCGCGGACGGGTTAAAATCCACGCGCAGCATGCCGCCGCCGCTAATAACAGGAGTTTTAAAACCATGTAAAAATTTTACGCTATTGCGCGGCGGATTTTGCGTTTTTTCGTTAATATTTTATAATGGGACATGCGGGATTTTTCCGAGCACTCTTCGTCCGGCGGGCGCGCCGATTTCGGTTTTGCCGATGTCGCCGTGGCGGACAAAAGCCGCCTCGTGGGGGGCGTTTTTTCGCGCGTTGCGCCCTACTACGACCGGATGAACGACCTGATGTCGGCGGGCTTGCACCGGCGTTGGAAAGACGCCGCCGTGCTGCTTTGCGGCGCGCGGCGGGGGATGCGGGTTTTGGATTTGGCGTGCGGCAGCGGCGATTTGGCGGCGCGCTTGTTGCCGCGCATTTCGCCCGGCGGCAATATCGCGCTGGCGGATATTAACCTGCCGATGTTAAATTTGGCGAAGCAACGGATTACGCATCCGGCGGCGCGTTTTATCCGCTGTGACGGCGAGTGTTTGCCGTTTGCAGACGGCTCTTTTGACCGCGTGATTACCGCTTTCGGGCTGCGCAATATATCCCGCCGCGAAACCGCATTGGCGGAAATGCGCCGCGTTTTGCGTCCCGGCGGACTTGCCGCGATTTTGGAATTTTCCCCGCCCGCGGGGACATTGGCGGGAATCAAAACGCGCTTTTTACAATCGGGGTTGCCCTTTTTGGGCGAAAGTTTTTTTGGCGATGCGGAAAGCTACCGCTATTTGGGCGAATCCGTTTTGCGTTTTCCGCCGCCGCAAGCGCTTTGCGAGATGATGTGTGCCGCCGGTTTTGCGCGCGCAGATTTTTTTAATATCGCGTTTGGCGCGGTATATTTGCACCGCGGGCGGCGGATTTCCTAATGCCCGTTTCCGCGCCGTTAAAATCTTTGGGACGAAAAATCGTCGCCGCTTTTGCCGATGTAGAATCGTGGTTGCGCGAAGAATTTACCCGCACGCCGCCGGCGTTATATTGTTCAACCGACCTGCGCAACAACGGCGAAAAAATCGCCTCCATAGACGCGAATCTTTTTCCGGGCGGGTTTAACAATCTCCCGCCCGCCAGCGTCCCGCTGGGGGCGGCGGCGTTGCGGCGGCAGGTGGAATTGGAATGCCCCAACAGCAAATCCGTTTTATTAATTCCGGAAAACCACACGCGCAACTTGGCGTATTTTGACAACATCGCGGCGTTGCGGCGGTTGTTTGAGACGGCGGGAATCAGCGTTGTATTGGGGCGGCTGGACGGCGAGGAGTTTGAAATTACCGCGCCTTGCGGCGAAGCGTTGCACATGCTTCCGGTGTTGCGCGATAACGGGCGGTTGCATTGCGGCGGAGTTGCGCCATGCGCCGTGGTGTTAAATAATGATTTATCCGGCGGGTTGCCGCCGTTGTTGCAGGATTTGGATATTCCGACCATGCCGGCGGCGGAAATGGGTTGGGCGCGGCGGCGCAAATCTTCGCATTTTTACCAATACCGCCGCGCCGCCGAACAACTTGCGGCGTTGTTGGATGCGGACGCATGGCTTTTGTGCGCCGATTTTTCGGTGTGCAACGATGTGGATTTTCAACGGCGCGAAGGCATGGAATGCCTTGCGGCGGCGGTGGAAGAAACGCTCTCGCAAATCGGCGAAAAATACCGCCAGCACGAAGTCAAAGACGAACCGTTTGTCGTCCTAAAAGCGGACCGCGGCACTTACGGCATGAATGTTTTGCCGGTGCGCCGCGCGGACGAAGTATTTAAACTCAACCGCAAACAACGCAACAAAATGGCGGCGGGCAAAGACGGCGCGGAAGTCACCGGCGTTTTAATTCAAGAAGGAATCATTACTGCGGACGAATACGAAGGCGCGCCCGCCGAGCCGGTCGTGTATATGGCGGGCGATACGGTCATCGGCGGTTTTTACCGCGTTAATAAAACGCGCGAAAAACACGAAAACTTAAACAGCAAAGGAATGTCTTTTGCGCCGCTGCCGTTTGACGCGTTATGCGCCCCGCCGGCGGACGCCGAAAGCGGCGCGGCGCGGTTGTATGTTTACGGCGTTCTCGCGCGCCTTGCCGGGCTTGCCGTAGCGCGCGAATCGGCGGCGGCGCATCAAGATTAAAATTGCGTTGATGAAAAAACCCGCCGCATCTTCGCCCCGTAGCATGAAAAAAAACGGATTAAAAACCGCGCCCCGCCCGCCCGCTTCGGCGCGGCAAACCGCGGCAAAGTTTTCCAAACCCGCGGCAAAACTTTCGCGCAAAACTTCGCCGCGCCATGAAAATAAAATTGCAAATAAAAGCGCGAAAAAAACCGCGGGCAATTCTGCGAATAAATCTGCGCATAAATCCGCAAAAAAAATTGCAAACAAATCCGCGAACAAATCCGCAAATATTATTTCTAAAAAAATTCCGAAAAAAGATTTAACGCAAACAACCGCCCCGTTAATGGCGGTGATAGACATCGGTTCCAACGCCGTCCGCATGCTTGCCGGGGCGCGGGACGGGGGCGTTTTTGTCTGCCATTTATTTACCCGCGTGCCGCTTGCGCTGGGGCGCGAAACTTACGGCGCGGACAAACGCGTCCCGGCGGCGGCGCAACAAAAATTAACCGCCGCCCTGCGCGGTTTGCAAAACATCGCCGAAGCAATCGGCGTTTTGCAATGCCGCGCAATCGCCACCGCCGCCCTGCGCGATTGCGGCAACCGGCGGGAAGTATTGGCAAATATCCGCCGCCGCGCCGGTATTACAATTCAAATATTAAGCGGCGAAGAAGAAGCCGCGCTCGCCGGGGCGTTTGCCGCGCGCCAATTTTCCACCGTCGCCGTCCTCAACGCCGATGCGGGCGGCGGCAGCACCGATTGCGCCGTCATCGCGCGCGGCAAACTTGCGGCGCGCGCGACTTTCCAACTCGGCACAACGCGCAAAAACGGCGGCGCGGCGGCGGAAAAAAACAAAATGGCGGCGTGGTTAAAACGGCATTGCGGCGACAACATCACCGCCGCCGCCAGCGGCGGCAGCGCGCGCAAACTCGCCGAAGCGTGCGGCGAAATCACCGCAACCAATTTAAAAAAGTTTATACGCCGCGCCGAACCAATGAACGAAACCATGCTCGCCGAAACATTTAAACTAACCCCCGACCGCGCCCGCAACATCGTCATGGCGGCGCATCTGCACTTATTAATCCTGCAAAACAGCGGCGCAAAAAAAATGCAAACAATAAACGGCGGCTTGGGACAAGCGGTTTTAATGGAAATGCTGGAGGGGAAATAAAAAATCCCATTTCCGCGCCGAAGCGCGGAAACGGAATTTAACAATGCAATTAACGGGAGTTTTTCATTTTTTCTTTGTAAGCATCCCATACATCTCTCGCCAATTCCCAAGTGCTTTTTGTCCTATCTGTTCCATCTTTCTTTTTCGTTTCCTCCGAAACTCCTACTAATTCTTGCAGTTTTATCATCTTGCGCAACGCCTGCTTGGCCTCAATCTGTTCGCCATTCTGGTAAACATGATATCTGCTTATTTTTTTCGTAAGTCTGATTTTGTATTCCCCAATATTTAAAAATTCATAATCATTATCTTCGCTAAGATGCATAGCAAACGCTTTAAGCGTATGCTTAACATATTCGCCAATCGGGGAAATTTCTCCCATTGATTCCTTTTTTAGTATCTCTTCGCGAATAATTTTTTGGATACTGTCTTTCCCCGATTTCGGTCCCGTCCAATGCAATTCAACTTTCTTGTCTTTCTTGTCCATTTTTGTTAGATGGTTAAACTCGTCCGTCAATTTTTTTGCTTTTTTGGCGGGAGTGATGAACACGACAGTAATCGCGACCTTCCGGTTTTTGTTGTAATCTTCATAGCCGCGCGCCGCCTTGTAATAGCGGGTAAGTTGCGTCTCGTTGGCGGCATCCGGATTGATTTTGTTTTCAATAATCAAACAATGCACAATTTCGCCGGAATCGTTACACAAATCAATAACAATGTCAATATTGTTATTTCCGGGAAATGCCCTTTCCAATTCTACTTCACTTTTAACCACAGAATAATTTTCGGGCAGAAGTTTGTTGATGCCCCTATGGTTGAGAAACGCCTGCAAAAAAGCGCTCCCAAGCCCATGGTCGGCTTTAGGATTCAAAAAATAAGCAAGCACCGCCGATATGCTGGTTTCATGCAAACGGCTGTTGCCTTGGTTCAAAACGGTAAAGATATTCATACTGCCTCCTTTTTAAGATAAATCATGCGCCAAAAGCGCGCCCCGCAACTTGGCTACGGCACATTGCAAGTATAACATAAAACGGGCGCAAAAATTCCCAAACTTGGGCGCGAAAATAATAAATCTCATGTCATTCCCGCGCAGGCGGGAATCCAGTCCTTTCCGCAAAGCGGAAACTTTTGCCGCCGGCGAAGAAGGAGCGGCTTACGCCGCTGGTCTGGATTCCCGCCTTCGCGGGAATGACATGAGCAGGGCGGGAATGACATGAGTTGGGTGGAAATGGCATGAGTTGGATTCGCGGAGTTGGATTCGCGGGAATGGCGGCGGGGGGATTTTTGCCGGAATTTGCGGCGGGGGCGGGTTTTTGCCGGCGTTGCGGGGTTGCGTTTTATTAAACACAAAACGGCGTTTAATATTCGCGTTGTGCTTGCCGTTTGCGCGGTTTTGTTTTATAATAAACGGGTTATGACCGCCAGCGTTTTTGATTTGTTTAAGATTGGCATCGGGCCTTCCAGCTCGCATACCGTCGGGCCGATGGTCGCCGGGCGGCGGTTTGCGGCGGCGTTGGAGCGCTCCGGCGCATTGGCGCAAACTGCGCGGGTGCGCGCCGAAATGTTCGGCTCGCTCGGCGCGACCGGGCGCGGACACGGCTCTACCAAAGCCGTGCTGCTGGGGCTGGAGGGAGACGCGCCCGAAAATGTGGATGTGGAATCCATCCCGCAACGGCTCGCCGCCATCAACGACGGCAAGCGGCTGATGCTGCTCGGCAAGCACCGCGTGAATTACGCCGCGCGCGAAGATTTGCTGATGCATAAACGCAAGTCGCTGCCGTTTCATCCGAACGGCATGATTTTTCGCGCGTTTAATGAAAGCGGCGAAGAAATTTCCGCCGTCTCCTACTATTCCATCGGGGGCGGTTTTGTGGTGGACGAATCCGCCGCCGCGGCGGACAGCCCGCTGATTCAAACTGCGGCGCAAAAAATCCCGCATCCTTTTTCCAGCGGCAAAGAACTGCTCGCGATGTGCGCGGACAAACAAAAATCCATCGGCGAAATTATGCTCGCCAACGAAACCGCGCTGTTGTCCGAAACCGAAATGCGCGCCAAATTATTAAAAATTTGGAGTGTCATGGAAGAATGCGTGGAACGCGGCTGCCGCACCGAAGGCGTTTTGCCCGGCGGTTTGGAAGTCAAACGGCGCGCGCCCGGTTTGCACCGCACTCTGCTGGAAAAACAAAACGGCGACCCGCTGGAAGTGATGGATTGGGTTAATCTTTACGCCATTGCGGTCAACGAAGAAAACGCCGGCGGCGGGCGCGTCGTCACCGCCCCGACAAACGGCGCGGCGGGAATCGTCCCCGCGGTTTTGCATTATTACGCGCGCCACACCAAAGGCGCAAACGACAAAGGGATTGTCAATTTCTTTCTCGCCGCGGGCGCGATTGGCTCGCTGTATAAAGAAAACGCTTCCATTAGCGGCGCGGAAGTCGGGTGCCAGGGCGAAGTCGGCTCGGCGTGTTCCATGGCGGCGGCGGGATTGGCGGAAGTTTCGGCGGCGACCCCGCAACAAGTGGAAAACGCCGCCGAAATTGCGATGGAACACAATCTCGGATTAACCTGCGACCCGATTGGCGGGCTGGTGCAAATCCCCTGCATAGAACGCAATGCGGTAGGCGCGAACAAAGCGATTAACGCGGTGCGTTTGTCGCTGGCGGGAGACGGCGCGCATTTTGTTTCGCTGGATAAAGTGATTAAAACTATGCGCGAAACGGGGCGCGACATGAAAGACAAATACAAAGAAACCGCGCGCGGCGGTTTGGCGACGAATGTGCTGGAAGTGCCGATTAATATTGTGGATTGTTGAGTTTGCCGCCGGACATGAAAAGCCGCGCAGACGAAGCGTTGGATATAGTCCGCCGCGCCAAAATGTTGGGCGATTACGATTCTAATGTGATTGGCATGGCGGCGGAAATTATCGCCGAAGAAAAATTTGGCATGCAAAAAGCGCCCGCCGGTGCGCGGAGTATTGACGGGCATTTGCCCGATGGAAAATCGGTGCAGGTTAAAGGATGGTCTTGCTCCCGAATCCAAATATACCAGGCGGAAACTTTTTTTCGTTTGCCCGTATCCGGCGCGGATAAATTATTGGTCGTTTTAATTTATTCCCGTTTGGCGGAATACGAAATTTTATATTTCGGCAAATTCGCCCGCATCGGAAATATTGAAATATTGAATGGAAGAAAAATCCGCCGCGTGTCGCTCGGCATGCTAAAAAACGGCGAAGAAATTAACGGGATTTTGGAAAAAATTAAACGCGCGGCGGCATAAAAATAAACCTTTGCATTTATTGCCGCCGCACCGCCAAAATCATTGCGGCGAGAATTAATGCCGCGCCGGGCCATGCCGAAGGGGGCATTTTTTCGGCGTAAAATCCCGCCGCAAAAATTGCCGCAAATACCGGCTCGCTGATAAAAATTAATCCCGCCCGCACCGGAGTCGTATGCCGCTGGTAATGCGTCTGTGCCCAAAATGAAAATACCGTCGCCCCGCCCGCCGTCAATATTAATGCAAAAATTAATTCCCCGCTCCATTTTGCCGGCAATAACGACGGCTCAAAAACCGCCGAACAAGCCGCCGAAAACGCCGCCACGGACGCGAATTGAATAAACGCCATATCGCCGCTGGACGCGCTTTTGTCCAAACGCGCCAGCAGCAAAATATGCAGGGCGATAAATACGGAACAAACTAAGGTTAGAAAATCCCCGGTGTTTAACGAATCCGCGGACGGCGAAGTCATCAACCACAATCCCGCAACGGCGAGGCATGCGGGCAACAACGCGCGCCGCCGCCCGCCCGGCGACAATAAAAACACCCACACGACATTTAATCCGGTAATAAACGCGCTGTTGGCGGATGAGGTGAAAACCAGCCCCCAAGTTTGGAAAGCGAAAATCGCAAACAACGCGACTCCCAATAATCCGCCAAAACGCCAAGACGCAAGCGGCGGGAGGCGGCGCGAAATTGCCAATACTAACGCGGCGGCGAGGGCGAAACGCAAAAATAGGAGGGCAAAAACGGGTATTTCGGCGAGCGCCCCGCGCATCACCGGAAAAGTCCAACCCCAAAAAAACGCCGCCGCCAGCAACATTCCTTCCGCCGTGCGGCGCGGGATTGTGGTTTTTTTGCCGCCGTTTTCCATGCAAATTCCCCAAAAATGCCGCAATTTTACGCTTTTTTCTTAAAATAAGGGAGTGGGTTTCTTTCGGTTTGGATTTTCCCAATATTCCCAAAGGAGGGGCAGATAGAAAAACAAGGCAATTTGCGCATCAATCAGGATATCACCGCTTCGGAAGTGCGGCTTATCGGCGCGGACGGACAGCAAGTCGGAATTATTCCGCTTGCCGAGGCGCGGCGGCGCGCCGGCGAAGAAAAATTGGATTTGGTGGAAATCTCGCCGGACGCCTCGCCCGCCGTTTGCAAGCTGCTGGATTACGGCAAATACAAATACCGCGAAAGCAAAAAGCGGCAGGAAGCGCGCTCCCGCCAAAAGCAGTCCGGCGTCAAAGAAATCAAATTCCGCCTCGCCACCGGGGAAGGCGATTACCAGGTCAAACTCCGCAACGCCATCCGCTTTTTGGGGGACGGCAACCGGGTCAAGGCGATGGTCGCTTTTCGCGGGCGCGAAATCGCCAAACAAAGCATCGGCGAACAGCGGTTGTTGCGTTTGCGCGAAGATCTGGTAGAATACGCCGAGGTGGAGCGCGGCCCGATTTTGGAAGGGGCGCGCCTGCAAATTTTTTTCATGCCCAAAGAAAAAAGGAAATCCCATGCCAAAAATGAAAACCAATAAAAGCGTCGCCAAGCGGTTTAAGAAAACCGGTAGCGGCAAACTAATGCACGCGCGCGCCTATTGCCGCCACATTTTGACCAAAAAATCCGCCGACCAAAAACGCCGCTTGCGGCGCGAACCCGCCGTCGTGCGCGGCGGGGACGCCAAGCGCATTTTGCAAATGGCGCCCTATTTGTAATTTTTTTTCGCACCCCCGGAGTTCTTTTCATGCCCAGAGTCAAACGCGGCGTCACCGCGCATCGGAGACACAAAAAACTGCTCGCGCAAGCCGCCGGATTTCGCGGCCGGCGCAACAACACCTACAAAGCCGCAAAACAAGCGGTGATGCGCGCCGAGCAATACGCCTACCGCGACCGCAAACGGCGCAAGCGCGATTTTCGCGCGTTGTGGATTGTCCGCATCAACGCCGCCGCGCGCCAATGCGGGATGACCTATTCGCAATTTATGGGCGGGTTGCGCCGCGCCGGAATCGCGCTCAACCGCAAAGTTTTGGCGGACCTCGCCATTTCCGGCGATATTAAGGATTTAGCCGCGCTGGCGCAAAAACATGCCTGATTCTTTCGCCGGCGGCAGCGCCGGCGAAGAGAAAATCGCCGAAGACGCCGCCGCCCGTTTTGCCGCCGCCGCAAACGCCCACGCCTTGGACGAAACCAAGGCGGAATTTTTAAACCGCCGCCTGCGCCCGCTGTTGCGCCAACTCGGCGCATTGCCGCCGGACAAACGCCCCGCCGCCGGACAAAAACTCAACGCCCTGCGCCGCCGCATTGAAGAATTATACGAAGACGGACGCCGCCGCCTGCGCGAAGACGCCGTGCGCGAAGATTTGGCGCGGCGCATTGATACTTCCCTGCCCGGACGGACCGCCCCCGCCGGCACATTGCATCCGGTTTCGCTGGCGGCGGAACGCGCGGCGGCGGCGCTTTCCACGATTGGATTTACCGCCGCAGACGGGCCGGAAATAGAAACCGATTATTACAATTTTACGGCGCTAAACCATCCGCCCGACCATCCGGCGCGTTCCATGCACGATACTTTTTATACGGCGGACGGGCGGCTTTTGCGCACCCATACTTCGCCGGTGCAAATCCGCCGGATGCTCGCCCAAAAAACGCCCCCGATTCGCATCATCGCGCCGGGGCGCGTCTACCGCTGCGACCACGACGCCACGCACTCGCCGATGTTTCACCAAATTGAAGGCATGTGGATTGACGGCGGAATTACTTTCGCCGCATTGAAAGGCGTTTTGGGCGCTTTTTTTCGCGCTTTTTTTGACGATGACAATATCGTAACGCGTTTTCGCCCGTCCTTTTTTCCGTTTACCGAACCGTCCGCCGAGTGCGATATTTTGCGCGGCGGCAAGTGGCTGGAAGTCGGCGGCTGCGGAATGATTCACCCGAATGTGCTGAAACACGGGGGGATAGACCCGCAACAATGGCGCGGTTTTGCGTTTGGCATGGGCGTGGAGCGGCTTGCGATGCTGCTTTACGGGATTTCCGACATTCGCCTGTTTTACGAAAACGATTTGCGTTTTTTGGCGCAATTTTCCGGCGCATGAAAATCTCCCGCCGCTGGCTCGGCGATTTTTTACCGCCCAAAAAAATCCCCGACAGCGGGGCGCTTTCCGCCCTGTTAACCGGGCGCGGAATTGAAATAGAATCCGTCCGCCCGCTTGCCGCGCGCGGTTTGCGGGCGGGGGAAATTGTATCCGCAAAGCCGCACCCCAACGCGCCCAAATTACGCGTTTGCGAAGTCAATGCCGGGCGCAAAACGCCGGCGCGAATCGTCTGCGGCGCGCCCAACGCCGAACCCGGGATGCTCGCCGTCCTCGCCCCGCCGGGCGCGCACATCGGCGGCAATCCCATACAAGCGCGCGAGTTTCGGGGCGTTGTGTCGCGGGGCATGTTATGCAGCGCAGCCGAAATCGGCATCGGCGGCGAAGACGGGGGAATTATGGCGCTCGCCGCGGACGAAGCCGAACCCGGCATGCCGCTGGACGATTATTTGCATTTGCCGGACGCCGTGCTGGACGCGGGAATCACCCCCAACCGCGGCGATTGTTTAAGCCATCTGGGGATCGCGCGCGAAATCGCCGCCGCGGCAAACCTGCCCCTCCAAACCCCGCAAGAAACCCACCGCGCGGATTCGGACGACATTTTTCCGGCGGAAAGCCGGACGGAATTTTGCCCCTATTATTGCTGCATCGTAATTCGCGGCGCGGACGCCGCCCGCCCCGCCCCGTGGCGGATTCGCGCGTTGCTGGCGCGGTGCGGCATGCGCAGTATTAACGCGGCGGTGGACATCACAAACTATGTCATGGCGGCGACCGGACAGCCGTTGCATGCGTTTGATTTGGACAAATTGCGCGGCGGTATTCATGTCCGTATGGCGCAAGACGGCGAGACGCTGGCGTTGCTGGACGGGCAAACCGTCCGCTGCCGCCCCGATACGGTGGTGATTGCGGACGAAGGCGGCGCGGTGGCGTTAGGCGGCGTGATGGGCGGGATGGATTCTGCGGTAAGCGCGGGGACGAAAAATATTTTATTGGAAGGGGCGTTTTTTGCGCCCGCCGCGGTGCGGGGCAAAAGCGCGCGGCACGGGTTGTCTTCGGAAGCGGCGTTTCGCTACGAGCGCGGCGCGGACCCGGCGATGCCTCCGCGCGCCTTGGCGTTGGCGGCGCGGTTGTTGCGCGATATTTGCGGCGGCAAAGCGGGACGGTTAAATTACGCCGGCGCGCCCCCCGCCCCCGCGCCGAATATTTCCATTACCGCCGCCGAAATCCGCGGCACGCTCGGCGTTGCGGATATTCCCCTGCCCCGCGCCGCGAAATTGTTGTCGGCAATGGGAATCGGCGCATCGGTTAAACAAAAAGCGGTTCACGCCGCGCCGCCGTCTTGGCGTTTTGATTTGGAGCAGCCGGCGGATTTGGCGGAGGAAATCATCCGCGCTTGGGGTTATGACAAACTCCCCGAAACCGCGCCGCCGGGCGGGGTCAATATCGCCCCCATGCCGCCGCGCCCGTTTGCCCCCGAAACGGCGCGGCGGCGGTTTGCCGCGCTGGGTTTTTCGGAAATCATTACTTACGCGTTTGTGCCGCCGCGCTGGGAAGAAATTCTCAACAGCGGGCGCGGCGCGCCGCTTGCCCTGCAAAACCCGATTAGCCGCGAAATGTCGGTGATGCGGACGACTTTGCTGGGCGGGTTGCTGGACCGCGCCGCGTTTAATTTCAACCGCAAACAAGAGCGCATGCGCCTGTTTGAAATCGGGCGTTGTTTTACCGCGGGCGGCGGCGATGCGTGGGAGGAAACGCAGCCGCTGTTTGCCGCCGGTATTGCGGCGGGGGACGCGCTTCCCGCGCAGTGGGGCGAAACGGCGCGCGAAAGCGATTTTTTTGATTTAAAAGGCGCGCTGGAAACATTTTTAATCCCCGCGCCAAAAACGCGTTTTTTGGACGATGCGCCGCGCCCGGCGTTTTTGCACCCGCAACAATCGGCGAATATCGCCGCGGAAATCGGGGGCGAAATGCAAGTTGTAGGGGCGGCGGGCGCGCTCCATCCGGAGGCGGCGGCGCAGTTTGGATTTCGCCGCCCGCCGCTGGCATTTGAGCTGCGCCTGCAAACTTTGGCGCAATTGCGCGTCCTGCCACAAAGCGCGGAATTATCCCGTTTTCCGCCGGTGCGGCGCGATTTGTCGGTGTTGTCGTCCGCCTCCGCGGGGAAAGTTTTGGAATGCGTGCGGCGCGCCGCCGGATTGCCGGCGGAGGATATTTCTTTGTTTGATGTGTATGAAAGTGGTAATATTGCGGACGAAAAAAAATGTTACGGCGTTAGATTAATCATGCAAGGAACCGAACGAAATTTAACCGAAGCGGACATCGGAAAAACCCTTTCCGCCGTTGTCGCCGCCCTTTCCGCCGCCGGCATGCAGCTGCGGCAATGAGCGGCGCGCTGACCCGCAAAGGCGTCGCCGGGCGGCTGCAAGACGAAGTCGGCACGCTCGCCGAAGCGCGCCGTTTTACCGCCGTTTTTTTTGAAACGCTGTCGGACGCGATTGTCGCGCACGACAAAATTAAAATTCACAACTTCGGCGTTTTTCGCTGCACCCAAAAAAAAGAACGCATGGGGCGCAATCCCAAAACCGGAAAAGCCGCCGCGATTTCGGCGCGCCGGGTCGTGCATTTTACCGCCGGCAATGTTTTCAAAAAGCGCGTTGCGGATTATGACCGAAACGCATGAAAACGCCCCGCCGCCGGTGCCGGAACGCCGTCTTTTTCCCATCCGCGAAGCCGCGCGGCTGGCGCGGCGCGAACCGCATATTTTGCGCTATTGGGAAAAAGAAATTCCAATGCTCGCCAAAGTGGAGCGGCGCAACGGGCGGCGTTATTACAGCCGCGAACAAGTGTTGATGCTGCAAAAAATCGGCGCGTTGCTGGAAAACGGCGCAACTTTGGCGGGCGCGCGCCTTCATTTGGAAAACAAAAAACCCGCGGCGCAAACGCCGTCCGCCGCATGGCTGCGGCGCGAATTAGAAAAAATCCTGTCCGAATTATGACTTGTCGGGGCGTGGCGCAGATTGGTAGCGCACCTGCATGGGGTGCAGGGGGTCGGAGGTTCAAATCCTCTCGCCCCGACCATGGCGGACAGTGAATATTCTCGTTACCAACGACGACGGCTTTGACGCGCCCGGCATTCGTTTTTTGGCGGAAGCGGCGGAGGGGCTTGGCGAGATATTCGTCGTTGCGCCGGACAAAAACCACAGCGGCGCGTCTTCTTCGCTGACTCTGACCAAAGAAATTGCCGTCCGCCGCGCGGCGGACGGACGCTACCGCGTTTTTGGCACGCCGAGCGATTGCATCCACCTCGCGCTGACTTGCGATTTTTTGCCCGTCCGCCCCGATTTAATTGTATCGGGAATCAACAACGGCGCAAATATGGGAGACGACACGATTTATTCCGGCACCGTCGCCGCGGCGATTGAAGGGCATTTATTCGGCGTCCCGGGTTTCGCTTTTTCCATGGCGGGCAAATCCGCCCGCCATTTTGCCGCGGGCGCCGCCGTGGCGCGCGATTTTATGCGGCGGTTTCAACGGCGGCAAGTGCCCGGAGTGCCGCTGTTTAATATTAATATTCCGGACGCCCCGGCGGAGTCGCCGCCGCAAACCGAAATCACCCGCCTCGGACGCCGCCATCCGGCGCAAAAATCCGTCTCCCGCCCGTCCGCCGCCAACGGCGATTTAATTTTCGTCATCGGCGATGCGGGAGACGCGCAGGACGACGCACCCGGCACGGATTTTCACGCCGTCCTAAACGGCGCGGTTTCGGTAACGCCGCTCATGATTGATTTGACGGACGCCGCCCAAATCGCGCCCGTGCGGGAATGGTTAAAATCTTAAGATGGCGGAAACAGCCGGCAACCGCCCCGCAAACGCGCAAAATTCGTTTGCCGGAAAAATCCGCAACCGGCAATTGCTCGCCGCATTTGCGCGGGTGGAGCGGGCGGATTTTTTGGATATTTCGCTGCGCCCGCACGCCGCTTCCAATGCCGCCCTGCCCATCGGTCATGCGCAAACCACTTCCCAACCGCTCGTTATCGCCCGCATGCTGGAGATGATGCTAAACCGCAAAACGCCGCAAAACGCGCTGGAAATCGGCGCGGGCTGCGGTTATCAAACGGCGCTCTTGTCGCTCCTGTGCCGCCAAGTCGTCGCCGTGGAACGAATCGGCGCGTTAGCCCGCCAAACCGCCGCCCGCTTGCGCCGCATGGGATACAATAACGCGCATGTCGTTCATGCAGACGGATTTAGCGGTTATCCAAAAGCCGCGCCCTACGACGGGATTGTGGTGTGCGCCGAACACGCCGCCGTGCCGGAAACGCTCGCCGCGCAGCTTGCGCCGGAGGGGCGCATGATTATGCCGTTATGCGGCGGCAACGGCGCGCGGCTGGTCGCCGTCAACGCCGAAGGCAAAATTGTAGCGCGGCGCGAACCCGTCCGCTTTGTGCCGTTGCGGGGGGGGAAAAATTAATGCGCGGCGAATTTATTTTTTCCGCAAAACGCATGCGCGGTTTTAGAAAAAACGCCGTTGAAAAACATGGCGTTGAAAAAAACGCTGTTGGCAAAAACGCTATTGAAAAAAGCGCCGTTGGCAAAAGCGATTTTGAAAAACATGTTGCGGGGAAAACTATTTTTGGCGCAGGCGCTTTTGGCAAAAGCGTTTTTGCCGCAACGCTGGTTTTGCTCGCCGGTTGCGCGCCGCCGCCGCCCGCGCCGGTGTATGAACTGGACGGCTCCGCCGTTCAAGAAGAACCGGAGCTGGAAGTTAAACGCGCCGATTTTCACCAAGTTCGCGCCGGCGATACTTTATATGACATCGCCTTCCAACACGGTTTAGAATACAAGGACATCGCGCTGTGGAACGGCATTTCCAACCCGAATATCATTGAAGTCGGTAAAACATTGCGCTTGACGCCGCCGGAAACGGCGGCGGTTGCTTCGGCGGTCAAACCCGCCGCCGTCTCCGGCGTCCGAAATGTGCAGGAAATTATCCCCGCCCCGCAAAGCGAAATTATCGCCGCCGTTCCCGCGCCCAAACCAAAAGTAAAAGGAAAAGCAAATGCGGCGACAGCGGCGGCGACGACGAAAACGCCTTCCGATGCGCCGGTAAAACATGCGCCGTCCGCGGTTAAATACAAATACGACAAACAAAAATTAAAAGAATTGCAAACCGCGCACGCCGCAACGCAAGCCGCGCCCGCGCCCCGGCCCGCCGCTGCAACGGCGGCGGCGGATGCGCCCAAAAATGTGCGGCGGCGGTTTAGCGTGGATTGGAGCTGGCCCGCCGGCGGCGCAATTTTGCGCGAGTTTAGCGAAGTATCCAAAGGGCTGGATATTGCGGGCGACAAAGGCGGCGAAGTATACGCCGCCGCGGACGGCAAAGTCGTTTATGTCGGTTCGGGAGTCAAAAGCTACGGGCGGCTGGTTATCGTCAAACACAAAAACGATTATTTAAGCGCCTACGCGCACAACGAAGAAATATTAGTGCGCGAAGGACAGCGGGTTTCGCGCGGCGAACAAATCTCCACCATCGGCGACAGCGGCGCGGCAAAAGTCATGCTGCACTTGGAAGTCCGCAAAGCCGGAAAACCTCTTGACCCCATGCAAGTATTGCCGCCCAAACCCTAAAACCGAAAAACCGGACAACGCCCCGCCTCCGAATAATTTTTTAATCCCCGCCGCGCTTTTTTATGCATCGCAATCAAAACAATTCATAACCGCAACCAACGGCATTAAAATTATTTAATGCGCCGCGGAAAACTGCCCGCGGGCGGCGGTTATTCTTCTTTCCAATTTTTGGCGCGAAAAACCGCGCGCAAATCTTTGTCGCCGCGCCCGGATAAATTGACTAAAATAATTTTGTCTTTATCCATTTGCGCCGCCATTTTTTCCGCGCGCGCCAAGGCGTGCGCCGATTCCAGCGCGGGGATAATTCCTTCCAAACGGCATAAATTGTCAAACGCGGCGAGCGCTTCTTCGTCCGACACCGAAACATATTCCGCCCGCCCCGTTTCTTTAAGATAAGAATGCTCCGGACCTACTCCCGGATAATCCAAACCGGCGGAAATAGAATCGGTTTCCAAAACTTGCCCGTCTTCGTCCTGCAACAAATACGAATACGAACCATGCAAAACGCCCGGACGGCCGCAACACAACGCCGCCGCGCCATGCCCGCCCGCACCGCCCGCTTCCGCGCCGACAAGCGCGACACCGGCATGCGAAATGTAAGGATAAAAAATTCCCATCGCGTTTGAGCCGCCCCCGACGCAGGCGACAATTGCATCGGGCTGCCGCCCCGCTACTTCCGGCATTTGCGCCAGACATTCTTCGCCGATGACCGATTGAAAATCGCGCACCATCGCCGGATACGGATGCGGACCGGCGACGGAACCGATAACATAAAAAGTATCGTCCACATGCGTCACCCAGTCGCGCAACGCTTCGTTGAGCGCGTCTTTGAGCGTCCGCGAGCCGCTTTCCACGGCGCGCACTTCCGCCCCCAACAGCCGCATCCGCAATACATTCGGCGCCTGCCGCCGCATGTCTTCCGCGCCCATAAACACGGCGCATTCCATGCCTTCGCGCGCGCATACCGTCGCCGTTGCAACGCCGTGTTGTCCGGCGCCGGTTTCGGCGATAATGCGCCGTTTGTTCATGCGCCGCGCCAGCATAATTTGCCCCGCGGCGTTATTAATTTTATGCGCGCCGGTGTGGTTTAAATCTTCCCGCTTAAGATAAATTTGCGCGCCCCCGCAAAATTCGCCCAACCGCCGCGCATGGTATATCGGAGTCGGACGCCCGACATAACGCGCAAGCGTTTCGCGAAACTCGCGGTGAAATTCTTCGTCCAAACGGCAGGCAGCGTAAGCCGCGCGCAATGCGGCAAGCGGCGCGGCAAGCGTTTCGGCGGCGTAGCTTCCGCCAAACGCGCCGAAGCGCCCGTTTTCATCGGGCATGGAATACGGTTTATTCGGCATCGCGCACGGCTTTCATAAACGCCCGCATTTTAGCAGAATCTTTCCGCCTTTTATCCCCCTCCGCCGCGATGCCGCTTGAAACATCCGCCGCGTAAGGGCGGTGCGCGGAGATTAATGCGCCGGCGGTTGCCGCGGTTAATCCGCCGGCGATAATAAGCGGCAACGGGGATTGGGCGGGAATTAAATTCCAGTCAAACATCTCGCCGCTGCCGCCGTATTTTCCCGGCGTTTTAGAATCCAACAAAACGCCCCGCGCCCCGCCGTGTTCGCGCAATACGCGCGCAATGTCTTCGGCGCATCCGACCCGCGCGGCTTTAATATACGGCGCGCCGAATGATTTGCAATATTCGGCGCTTTCGTCGCCGTGAAATTGCAGCAGCGAAGGGCGGACGCGGCGGATAATATCGGCGGCGTATTCCGCCGCGGCGTCCGCAAAAAGCGCGACGGTTTCCACAAACGGCGGGACGGCGCGGCAAACGGCGGCGGCGGCGTCCGCCTCCAACGCCGCGGATGCGGGCGGATAAAACACCAGCCCGACCGCGTCCGCCCCCGCGTCCGCCGCGGCGCGCGCGTCTTCGGGGCGGACGATGCCGCAAAACTTAACGCGGGTGCGCATGCGTTCCGGAATGCCGCGCCGCTTTGCGGGCGAGGCGCACTTTTCGCCGGTTTCTTTTTTCCAGATAATAAAACATTATCCGCCCCGCCGCATATCCCGCCGCCGACATAAAAACCGAAGTCGCCAGCGCGCCCTGGTAAAAAACCGGGCCCGCCGTTTTTAACAATTCCCATACTTCGCCGTTTTCGGCGAGGACGCGCAAACCGTTCCAGCCGCCGTCTTCGCCGCCGAAAAGCCACGCGCCGATTTGGTATTGCGCCGAAAAAATCGGCAAATAAGTAAACGGATTGGAAATCCAAACGCATACCAGCGCAACCGGCGCGTTGGCGCGCGCCAGCCAGCAAAACAAAACGGCGGGAACCATTTGGAACGGCATCGGCACAAACGCCCAAAACATGCCGACCGACATGCCGCGGCATACGCGCGTGCGCGTAAAGCGGATTAAATCGGCGTGGATAAATTTGGCAAGCGGCGCGTCCGGGCGCATGCGCAGTTTGTTGAGAATCAGCCGCTCGTTGGCGCGGATGTAATACGCCAAAACGCGAAAAAATCTTTCGGTCATTTTTGCGCCGGACGAAACGCGCGCAATATTTCGGGGTCGGTTTCCATCCCCGGCGAGCCGATTAAATCCAAACAATACGGCACGGCGGCGAATACCGCGTCCAAAGTTTCGCCCGCCGCTTTCGGTTGTCCGGGCAAATTGACAACCAGCGCGCGCCCGCGCACGCACGCCGTTTGCCGCGACAAAATCGCGGTCGGCACATAACGCAAATTGGCGCGCCGCATCTCTTCGCCAAAGCCGGGGATTTCGCGCTCGCACACGGCGCGGGTCGCTTCCGGCGTAATGTCGCGCGGCGCGGGTCCGGTGCCGCCCGCGGTCAGCACCAAACGGCATCCGTCTTCGTCAATCATTTTGCGCAACGCCGCGCACACTTCGGCGAAGTCGTCCGGCACGACGGCGGACACGGCGCGCCATGGCGAAATTAAAACTTTTTGTAGCCACGCTTGCATTCCCGGGACGCCGCGGTCTTGGTAATCGCCGCGGCTGGCGCGGTCCGAAACGGACAGCAAGCCGACCGCCATTTCCGCCCCGCTCATCGTTTGACGATGATAAAAAACCGCCCGCCCGGCGCGGACGCGGTTTCGCGCAAAGTATTTCCCGATTGTTTGAGAAACGCCGGAATATCTTCCGCCGCGCCCGGGTCGGTGGCAAACGCGCGCAACACGCCGCCGGGGCGCATTTCGCCGAGCGCTTTTTTGACGCGCAACACGGGCAACGGACAGCGCAACCCGCTCAAATCAATTTCCCGGTCAAATTCTTCCTCCATGCGTTTATTGTATACGATTTGCCGCAAAACGTCGCGCCCCGCGCGCATTTTTTTCCGCCGCCATTTTTTCCGCATCCATTTCCGCGCATTCGGGAATCCAATCTCATGTCATTCCTGCCCACACTCATGTCATTCCTGCGAAAGCAGGAATCCAAAGCAGCGGCTGCGCCTTAAAGTTTCGCTCATCCGCCAAAGTTAACGCTTTGGATTCCCGCCTGCGCGGGAATGACGAAAAGGGAAGCAATTGAATAGCGGCTAACGGCGAATAACGGCGAAAGACGAAATGCGACAAATGGCAAGCGCCAAATTATACTCATGCCATTCCTGCCCACACTCATATCATTCCTGCCCACATTCATGTCATTCCTGCGAAGGCAGGAATCCAGAGCAGCGGCGCAAGCCGCTCCGTTGCCGCCGGCGGCGTAAGTTTCCGCTTCGCGAAAAGAAATGGATTCCTGCTTTCGCAGGAATGACATGATTTTTTTAATACTTTTCTTTCAATACTCTCTTTCCAATACTCTATACTCCCCATTCCTGCGAAAGCCCGCGCTGTTTTGTTGGCGGCGAATATTTTATTCCGAAAAAAACGGGCGCGGCTATCCCGTTTCGCCGCGCATTAATGGTTCCACGCGCCGCCGTTGCCAAACAAGGATTAATAGCGAAGGCGAAACCATCAGCACGGTAATGAGAAAAAACAGCGGCCAGTTGCCGCCCAATCCGTCTATTAAAAAACCGCTTCCCGCCGCCAAAGTCGTGCGCGATAAATTTCCCAAAGACGCCAGCGCGGCGTATTGCGTTGCGGCGTATTCGCGCGCGCATAGTTGCGACAAAAACGCGACAAACGCGACGGTGGATACCGAAGTCGTAAACTGGTCGGCGACGACGGCGATTCCAAACAGCCACCGCTCCGGCCAGAGGGCGAGCGCGGCGAATAAAAAATTGGTCGCCGCCATCGCCAAACCGCCGATAATGATTCCCTTGTATAATCCGTAACGCGCGTTGATGCCGCTTCCCAGCACGGCGAAAATGCATACCGTGATTGTCCCCAAACCGCCGGACAGCAATCCGATTTCGTTTTTGGAAAAACCGATTTCTTTGTAAAACACGATGGACATCCGCCCCAAAAACGCTTCGCCGATTTTAAAAAAGAAAATAAACGCGAGCAGCAACAGCGCCAAATTAATCGTATATTGCGAAATAAAATTCTTAACCGGCTGCGCGTAAATTTGCGCGGCGCGAAGCGGGAGAGATTCCGGCGCGAAAGATTCGCCGGAGTCGGAATTTTTTGCGGGCGTTTTTTTGTACGCGGGTTTTTCATGGACGAAAATAATTAACAGCGCGCACGATAAAATAACGACGGCGGTTAACGCCAAATATCCTTTTTGCCACGCGCCGGCGATTCCCGCGCCTTGTAAAAAAGCGACAAACGGCAGCGCAAACGCCTTGCCGCCGCCAAAACCAAGCCACCACCCGGAAGTCGCCATCGCCGCGCCCGGTCCTATTTTTTCGGTTTCGTCCCTGCCGATTAATTCAATCCGCAACGCGTCCACGGCGACATCCTGCGTTGCGCTCGCCAACGCAATCGTAAAAATAAACGCCGCCGCCAGCGCGAGCGATTCCGCCGCCGAAGGCAACAACGCCAATCCAATCATCGCCCCCGCAATCACCGCCTGCATCGCGAGAATCCACGCCCGCCGTTTTCCAAAAACCGATAATAACGGAATGCGCGCGCCGTCCACCAGCGGCGCCCACAGCGCGTTTAATGCATACACAGAAAACGCCAATCCAAAAAGCCCGATGCCGGTGCGCGAAAGCCCTTCCTCTTTCAGCCACAGCGAAAGCATGGAGCCGATAAGCAGCCACGGAAAACCGCTGATAAAACCGAGCAGTAAAATTTTTGCCATGCGCGAATCGCGGTAAGCGGACAGCGCGCCGCGCCATGTGCCGTTCATTTTACAATCCGCGTCCCGGCCCCGGCGTCGGTGAATACTTCCAGCAACAGCGCGTGCGTTTCCGCGCCATTGACGATGCGGCACGAGCGGACGCCGTTGGCGACGGCAAACAACGCGCATTCCGTTTTGGGTTTCATGCCGCCGGAGACGGCGCCCGATTTTAACATCGCGCGCGCTTTCGCCGCGGTGAGTTCGGGAACCAGTTTTTGTTTTTTATCCAAAACGCCGGGCGTGTTGGTTAACAACAAAAGCGCTTCCGCATTTAACGCCGCGGCAATGTGCGCCGCGGCCATGTCGGCGTTAATATTTAAAGCGCCGCCGCCGGAATCCGCCCCCACCGGCGCAATCACCGGAATAAAACCGCCCCCTTCCAGCCGCGCCACGACATCCGGACAAACTTCTTCCACGCCGCCGACAAGCCCGATATCCACTTCGTCTTTGCCGCTTTTGACTTTGATGCGCCGCGCCCGCAACAAGCCGCCGTCTTTGCCGGTCAGCCCCACCGCCCGCGCCCCGGCGTCGTTAATCATCTGCACGATTTTGGAATTCACCAAACCGCCCAGCACCATTTCCACAATCTCCATCGTATCGCCGTCCGTATAACGCATCCCTTCCACAAACCGCGCGGGCAACCCCATGCGTTTGAGCGCGGCGTTAATTTGCGGTCCGCCGCCATGCACCACGACCGGATTGATGCCGACAAGTTTCAACAGCGCAATATCGCGCGCAAACGCCCGTTGCAGGGCGGTATCGGACATGGCGTTGCCGCCGTATTTAACGACAATCGTTTTGCCGTGATAACGGCGGATATACGGCAACGCCTCGGACAGCGTGCCGATTTTGCGGGCGATTTCGGAACGAATCATGGCGGCATTATACACGGCAAACCGCAAAAACAAGCCGCTGCCGGACAAGTATGCAAAATTTTCCGCATAAAATAATACTTTTATTTAATGCATGTTTAATTTGCAGTTTGCGGATTCGCCGCCCCCGCTCAATTCCCGCGGAGGCGGAAATTTATTTGCCGCTTGCAATGTAAGAAATTTTGCCCGCCGCCGCTTTCGCAATTCCGGCGAAAACCCGCCCTTTCCGCGCGGCGAAAACATGCGCGCAATTAATAAAGAGATTTCCATTTTTACGAGAATGGCATGTTTTAATTAAATACCTTTCACTCTTAAATATTTTCTTTCATTTCTAAATATTTTTCATTATTCTTAAATATTTCCCATTCCCGCGCAGGCGGGAATCCAAACCGGCGGCGCAAGCCGCTCCCTCCGTTTGCGCCGTAAGTTTCCGTTTCGCGGAAAGGGCTGGATTCCCGCCTGCGCGGGAATGACATGTCTTTATTAAATACTTTTTACTCCTAAATATTTTCCATTTCTGCAAAAACAGGAATGGAAAATTCGGGCGGGCGGCGTTAAAATTTGTTCCGGTATTTTCCGAAACTTTATTTAATATTTATCCGAAAAAATTATTCCGGCGTTTTTGCCGGTATTTCTTTTAACATTTTTGTTATTTCGCGCAGGGCATGGCATGCCGCTTGCAGGCGGACTTTTTCGCGCACGCCTTTAAAATAATGCGTTTCGGTTTTTGTTGCGCCGCCCGCGCGCCATGCAAAACATACCGTTCCCGCCGGTTTTTCACCATTGCCGCCGGACGGTCCGGCGATGCCGGTAATTGACATGGAAAAATCGCCCGCGCCCGCGCACATGGCGGCGGCGGTTTGTTCGCTGACCGCGCCGAATTCGCGCAACAGCGGCGGCGGGACTTGCAGCATTTCCGTTTTGGCTTCGTTGGAATAACATACAAAACCGCGCCCGAACCAGCGCGAAGAACCCGGCCAGTGCGTCAACGCCGCCGCAACCAAACCGCCCGTGCAGGATTCCGCAGACGACAATACCGCGCCGCGCCGCGCCGCAAGCCCGCCCGCTTCTTTTGCCAAGCGCAATAATTCTTCGTTTAACATTGCGTTGTTGTTTGGCATTACATGCGCGCGGCGAATATTAAACCGTAAATCAACGCGCAGGTTAATGCCGCCGCCGCCGCATCGTCCAGCATCACGCCCCAGCCGCCTTTGATGTTTTTATCCAGCCAATTCACCGGCGGCGGTTTTGCCGCGTCAAAAAAACGAAACGCCGCAAACGCCGCGCCCTGCCACTGCCACGCATCGGGGACGGCGAGCAATACAAAATAAAACGCGGCAATTTCGTCCAAGACCATGCCGCGGTCGTCTTCTTTGTTTAATGCGCGCCCCGCTCGCCCGCACAGCCAAACGCCCGCCGCAAACAACAGCGCGCCGCAAAACCATTGCGCAAACAGCGGCAAAAACGCCGCCGCCCAATACAGCGGAAACGCAAGCAGCGAGCCGAATGTGCCGGGCGCGCGCGGCAATAATCCCGCGCCGAAACCGAACGCGATGCAATGTCCGGCGTCCCCGAAAACAAATTTTTTATTCGCCGAAGTCGTGTTCATAGCCGCGGACGAAAACGGGCGCGCCGTCTTCGCCGGTAATTTCCGCGCCCGCGCCGCAACACGCCGCGCCGATGCAAACGGCGTTTTCGGCGGCGAGAAACGGGCGCGCGGAAGGCGGCGCGCAAAATAATAATTCGTAATCGTCCCCGCCGCCCAATACAAATTCGTTTTGCAATTTCTCCGGCAAGTGCGACAGCGCGGGCGGGACAGGCACGCCGCTTTGTTGTATGATAATTTTAACTTTGGATTGGGCGGCGACGGCGGCGGCGGCGGCGGCGAGCCCGTCCGAAATATCCACCGCCGCGCTTGCCGTTCCGGCGAGTTTTTGCGCGAGCGCCAAACGCGGGACGGGGTCGTCCAGTTTCGCGTTAATTTCGGCGGCGTATTGCGGCGGCGGCGCAATATTATTTTTGCGGCAGTGCGCGGCAAATGCGGCGCAGCCGGTTGCGCCGGAAATCCAAACATCGTCCCCCGCGCGCGCGCCGCCGCGCAACAACGGCGCCCCGTCAACCGCGCCGACAACCGAAACGGTAATAGAGATTGCATCGCCGCGGCACAAATCGCCGCCGACAATAGCGTATTCGTATTCGGCGGCGCTGCTTTTTAATCCTTCGGCAAACCGCGCCAGCCACGCCGTCCCGGAAGGCGCGGTCAATGCAACGAGCATCCACAGCGGGCGCGCGCCGGTCGCCGCCATATCCGACAAACTCGCCGCCGCCGCTTTGCGCGCGACAA
The DNA here is from genome assembly GCA_051009035.1 of Gammaproteobacteria bacterium. Classification (GTDB taxonomy): domain Bacteria; phylum Pseudomonadota; class Gammaproteobacteria; order Tethybacterales; family Persebacteraceae; genus Persebacter. The sequence continues at coordinate 7,208 of JBPCWY010000054.1, read as the reverse complement.
AATACGCGTCCGTGCCGGAAAAAAAATGCGTCCCTTCGTTTAAGGTATCGCAGCTTGCCGCCAAACGCGCGCCGGGCGGCGGCGACAATACGGCGGCGTCGTCGCCGATGCCCGCGTCCACCGAGGCGGCGGGAAAATTAAAAAAACGGGAGATGACTTCGCGTTCACGCACCGGCGGCGCCGCGTTTAATTTGTTCGGCGACGGCGTCCAGCACGCCGTTCACAAGTTTGTGCCCGTCTTCCGCGCCGAATTGTTTGGCGATTTCCACCGCTTCGTTAATGACGACGGCGGAATCGGTTTGCGGGCATTCCAACAATTCCGCGGCGGCGGCAAACAACGCCGCCCGTTCCACGCCGCTAATTAATTCCGGCGCGCGTCCCGCGGCGGCGGCGATAAGCGCGGCGGCGGTTTCGCGGCGGCTGTCGGCGGCGGCGGCGATAAGATGCAAAAACGAATCGGCGAGCAGCATTTTTTCGCGCGCCGAGCTTTGGCAATTTTGCATTTGCCGCAACGCTTCGGCGGCGGAAATATTTTGCAACTGCGCGGCGTATAAAACGCGCATCGCTTCCTGCCGCGCTTCGCGGCGCGATATTTTTGCGGGCGGCGTCCGGTTTTTGATAATCGCCAGCGCGTCCCGCCGCAAGCGCGCGCGGTCTTTGCACGCGCCGCCAAAAACGGCGGCGTAATTATCCCCGCGCCGCCGCCATTTTTCGTCATGGCAATATTCGCCCCACACTTTTCGGCTGAGTTGCGCCGTAGCGCCCGCCGCCGTTTCGGGAAAATGCAAATTATGAAAATGGGTTAACCGCGCATGCACATCCGCCGGCAAACAGCCGGCAAGCAGCGCCGTTTTGGCGACTTCGTTTTCCGGCGCGGGCGGCGGCGCGCGAAAATACAAATCCAGCGCAAGCACGCCGTCTTCTTCGCTCCAGCGGCGGCGCGGCATCAGAGCCGCGCCAGCCGGACGGCGGCGCGCGCCGCATCCGCGCCTTTCCCCGTCCGCGCCCGCGCCTGCGCCATATTTTCCACGGTCAACACCGCGCTGCCGACGGGAATGCCCGCGCGCAGTTGGATTTCTAAAATCCCCCGCGCGGAAATTTCGGAGACGATTTGGAAATGAAAAGTTTCGCCGCGAATCACGCAACCCAGCGCGACCATCGCGTCCGGTTTTTCGCGTTTGGCGACCGCGTCCAAGGCAAACGGAATCTCCAGCGCGCCGGGAACGGACGCTACCGAAGAAAGCGCGAGTTTTTGCGCGGCCAATTCGGCGCGGCACGATTGCAGCAACGCTTCCGCGATGTCGGGATAAAAATCGGAGACGACTGCGGCAATTTTCATTTTTCCACGACTTCGGTAATTTCCAAACCGAACGCATCCAGCGCCGGAATTTTCATCCGCCCGGACAACAGGCGGATTTTGCCCGCGCCGATGTTGCGCAAGATTTGCGCGCCGATGCCGTAAGTGCGCAGCCGTCCGGCGGCGGCGTCCGGCGCGCCGTGCGACAACGATTCTATTTGCGCGCCGACTTTTGCGCCGTCCGCGCCGTCCGCGCTAAGCAAAACCAAAACGCCGCAGTCCGCTTCGCCGATGCGGCGCAACGATTCTAAAACGCTCCACGAGCGTCCGGGGAGCGATTCTAAAACGCCGTCCAAAAAAGTAGGCGCGACCAAAACCCGCGCCAGCGCCGGTTTGTCCGGCGTAATGTTGCCGCGGCAAAACGCCAAGTGCAAACGCCCTTCCACCGTGTCGCGAAAGGACAACAGGTTAAATTCGCCCGCCGCCACCCGCGCTTTTGTTTCGCCCGCGCGTTCTACTAATGCTTCGTTGTGCAGGCGGTATTCAATGACGCTTTTTATCGTGCCGATTTTGAGGCGGTGGCGCGCGGCGAATTTTTCCAAATCGGCAAAACGCGCCATCGTTCCGTCTTCGTTCATAATTTCGCAAATCACCGCCGCCGGAAACAATCCTGCCATGCGCGTCAAATCGCATCCCGCTTCGGTGTGTCCGGCGCGCGCCAACACGCCGCCCGGTGCGGCGCGCAAGGGAAAGATATGCCCGGGCGAAATAATATCGCCGGGGGACGCTTCCGGATTTGCGGCGGCGGCGATTGTGCGCGCGCGGTCTTGCGCGGAAATGCCGGTGGTGACGCCGCGCGCCGCTTCTATGGAAACGGTGAAGTTTGTGCCAAACGGCGACTGGTTGTCCGGCGACATCAGCGGCAATTGCAAACGCGCGCAGTGTTCGCCGGTTAGCGCGAGGCAAATTAAACCGCGCCCTTCCGCCGCCATAAAATTGACCGCCGCCGCATCGGCGAAGTTTGCCGCAATTAACAAATCGCCTTCGTTTTCGCGGTCTTCGTCGTCCGCCAAAACTATCATGCGCCCCGCCGCCAGCTCGCGCGCAATATCGCGCGCGCATCCCGTCATGCGCGCCAAACTTGAACCGTCTGCCATGCCAAAAACGCGGCAAAGACGGCAAACATCAACAGCACTTGTTCGGGAATGCTCATCCCGGCAAACTGCCAATACACCGCGCCGCAATCGCCTTTTGCGTCAAACGCGCGGGCGATGATTTCTATAAATGTTTTCGCCGCTTCGGTATCGGACAAACACGAGGCGGCCGGGTCGGCGGCGCGGTATTGCAGCCAGATATGCCGTCCGGCAAAGACAAAACCCGCCGCCAACAAAACCCAATTGAACGCAAGCAGCGCAAGCCGCCAGGGACGCGCCGCAATAAAAATCAGCGCAAGATACGCAAAACCCATTCCGGCGACGACCAGGCGGTCCAAAATGCACAGCGGACACGGCGCGAGCAGCAGGTATTTTTCCATGTAAAAATACGCAATCAACAGCGAAGACCAGCAAAAAACAAAGCAGGCGATAAACGACAAACGCAGCGGCTGGCGCAACAGCGGTAATATTAAACCGCGCATTATTGAATCTCCCGCGCGATTTGCACCGCGACGGGCGCGATATTGCGCGCGATGATTTGCACGCCGGAAGCGTTGGGGTGAATGCCGTCCGTTAAATTGAGCTGCGGGTTTAATGCGACGCCTTCCAAGAAAAACGGATACAGCGGGATTTCGTATTCTTCCGCCAAAGATTCGTAGACGCGCGCAAATTTACCGCGGTATTGGGGGGGATAGTTGGACGGGGCGCGCATTCCGGCGAGCAAAACGCGCGCGCCGGTTTTGCGGATGCGTTCAATAATCGCCGCCAAGTTTTTTTTCGCCGCTTCGGGCGGGACGCCGCGAAACATGTCGTTTGCGCCGAATTCTACGATGACAATATCGGGTTTGTCGCGCAGCATCCAATCCACGCGCACCAGCCCGTCCGAAGTGGTATCGCCGGAAACGGCGGCGTTGACGACGGCGGCGGGCAAGCCCAGCGCGCGCATTTCTTTTTCCAGCGCGGGGGCGAAACCCTGTCCGGCGGGCAAGCCGTAGCCGGCGGACAAGCTGTCGCCGAAAGCGGCGACGGTAATATTTTCGGCAGCGCGGGGCGCGGCGGCGCAAAATAATGCTAAAATTAAAAGTAATCTCATGGCATGCGATTCTACACCATGCGCGGCGCGATTGTCCGGCGTTTCGCTTTCTTTTGGCGCTTCCGTGCAAGTTTTGGAAAATGTCAATTTAGCGGTCCCCGCCGCCGCCGCCGTCGCGCTGACCGGTCCGTCCGGTGCGGGCAAAACAAGCTTGCTCGCGATTGTCGGCGGGCTGCTCCGCCCCACATCCGGCGCGGCGGAAGTATTCGGCGAATCCGTCTGGAACCTCGGCGAAGAAGAACGCGCCGCAATGCGCCGCGGCAAAATCGGAGTCGTCTTCCAACACTTCCACTTATTGGAAACGATGACCGCGCTGGAAAACGCCGCCCTCCCGCTGGAATTGGGCGGACATGCCAACGCCGCCGAAATCGCCGAACAATCGCTCGCCGCGGTCGGGCTTTCGCGCCGGTTGCATCATTTTCCTTCGCAATTATCCGGCGGCGAACAGCAGCGGACGGCGATTGCCCGCGCCTTTGCGGCGGGACCGAAACTCCTCCTCGCGGACGAGCCCACCGGCAACTTGGACCACGACACGGCGGAAGAAGTTTTGGACGCGCTGTTTGCGGCGGCGCGGCGCAACAACACGGCGATGCTTTTTGTAACCCACAATGACGCGCTCCTAACGCGGTTTGACGCCGCTTATGCGTTGCGCGGAAAATGTTTGCATGCGCGCTGAACATTTAATTTTGCGCGCCGAATTGCGCGGCGAAAAAAAGTTATACATTCTCGCCGCATTAACCGCCGCCTTTTCCGCCTCCGCGCTGTGTTTGGTATTGGCGATTGGCGATGCGTTTGAACGCTCGTTTTCCGCTTCGTCAAAAACCCTTTTGGGCGGCGATGTCGCGCTGCGCCAGCGGCAACGCCCGTTTAAGCCGGAAGAATTACGCTGGCTGCAAGACAACAGCAAATCATTCTCCGCTATCCGCGTCGCCGCCGCGCTTGCCGTTGCGGGCGAACAAAGCCAAATGGCGCGAATCAAAACCGCGGACGAAGCATATCCGTTATACGGGCGGCTGGAATTGCAGAACGGCGACGACGACGCGTTGCGCGGGTTGCTTGCCGCCGGGGCGGATGCGGGCGGCGCATATCCGGCGGCGGTCGCCAAAGATTTGGCGGAATTGTTAAACCTTAATATTGGAGACGCTTTTTTTGCCGCGGGCGTGAGTTTGCGAATCGCCGATATTGTCCTGCACGAGCCGGACCCGGATTCCCGTTTGTGGATGGCGGCGCCGTTGATTTTAACCGGCGAAAAAGCGGGCGCGGTAATGGCGGGCGGCGAAGGTTTTTTATCTTCGCATTTCGCCCGCATCCGTTTGCCGTCCGATGAAACAAAAGACGCGTGGTCGGCGCGTTTGCGCGGCGTTTTTCCGGACGCCGATTGGCGCTTGCGCGGCGCGCAACAGGCGATGCCCGGGTTGCGCCGGTTTGTAGAACGCATGCGGAGTTTTTTGTCGTTGTTGTCGCTTGCCGCCGTCCTCACCGCGGGCATCGGCATCAACGGGGCGGCGGCGGCGTTTATGCGCGCGCGCACCCGCGCCATTGCGGTGATTAAAATGCTCGGCGGCGGGCGGCGGCTGATTATCCGCGTCTATCTCAAAATCGCGCTGTTGTTTATTATCGGCGGCGTTGCGGCGGGCGCGTTTGCCGGGGCGGCGATGTTGTTTTGGACCGCGCCCTATTTGTCCGCATCGTTGCCGTTGCAGATTGCGCCGCAATGGCCGTGGGCGGCGTTTTTTAAAACTTTGTTTTCGGCTTCGGCGATGGGCGCGGCGTTTGTCGTCTTGCCCGTCCTGCGCGCCGGACGCGCCAACCCGCTTTCGTTATTCAACGCCGCCGAAAGCGAACACGCCGCGCCGCCTTATTCCCGCCGCGATATTTTTACCGCCGCCGCGGTTTGGATTCCGGTATTCATTTTAATCCCGCTCGGCTGGCGCGAAAAAACGGCGGCGGCGGCGGTATTGGGCGCGGCGGCGTTGATGTATGTTTTGGCGCTGGCGTGCGCGCGCCTTGCGGGGACGGCGGCAAAACGCGCCCCGCCGCCCGGCTCTTGGGGGTTGCTGGCGGCGGCGCGGAGTCGCCGCCAAACCGCGGCGGGCGCGGCTTCGCTCGGGGTCGGCATGGCGCTTCTCATTGCGGTTTTAAATATTGAAGGCAATTTTGCGGCGCGCATCGGCGACACTTTGCAGCGCGAAGCGCCTTCGTTATATTTCATGGGAATCCGCAAGGAGCAACAAGAACCGTTGCGCCAAACTTTGGCGGAAGCGAGTCCCGAATCGCGTTTGCGCGCCATTCCGTTTTTGCGCGGCAAAATAAAATCCATCGGCGGGCGGGCGGCGGAAGACATAGACGCGCCGCAAGAATTTCGCTGGATATTAAACGGCGAGCGCGGTTTAACTTGGACGAAAAACGGCGGTTATATCGGCGCGAGCGAAATTGTCGCGGGGGCGTTGTGGGACAAAAACGAAACGCGCCCGCAAGCGTCCTTTGACGCCGAAGCCGCGGAAGCGTTCGGCATCCGGCTGGGGGACGAATTGGATTTAAACATTTTGGGACAGCGCATGACCGCGGTAATTACAAGTTTTCGCGATATTAATTGGCAGAGTTTTGACATTAATTTTGTCGTCATTTTGGACGGACAGCCGTTTGACGCCGCGCCGTATTCTTTATTCGGCGCGGCGTTTTTACCGCCCGGCGCGGAATCGGCGGCAAAATTATCCATCGCGCGCGAATACCCGAACATCACGCCGATAGCGATGAGCGGCGTTTTTGACATTGCGCGCGGCGTATTGGAAAACATTTCGTTATTATTGCAGGCGGCGGCGGCGTTTATGTTATTCGGCGCGATTCCGGCGGTGGCGGCGGCATTAATGGACGGACAGCGGCGGCGCATTCATGACGCGGCGGTATTGCGTTTATTGGGCGCGCGCACCCGCACATTAATTTTAAAAGGATTAACCGAATACGCCGCCCTCGCCGCCGCCGCGTTATTCCCCGCATTAATATTGGGAATGCTGGCGGCAAAATTCGTCGTAGAAACGATATTTGATTTACAATGGCGCGCGCAAGACGGCAGCCCCTTATTAGTATTATGCGCCGGATTAACATTATTCCTAACAGCCGGCATAGCCAGCATAGCCGCATGGATACGCCGCCCCCCCTTAACCATAATCCGCAACGAATAATCCGCGCCGCCTTTTAGCAGTTGCGGCAAAATCGGCGCAAACCGCCAGCCGCTTAAACCTCCTCCCTCCCCGTCATTCCTGCCCCTCTCCGTCATTCCTGCGAAAGCAGGAATCCCGTGTCGTTTGCGGCAGTTGGGTTTTCGCCTTTGTCTGGTTTTGCCACCTGCTTTCGCAGGGGCTGGCTTTGCGGCAAAAATTAACGACGCGGGATTCCTGCTTTCGCAGAAATGACATGGGGGGGAATGGCGGAATTTGCGGATTACGATTTTGCGGCGAACACTGCTGCTCGCCCCCGACAAATGTCAGGGGCGAGCAATGAAATCCCTTAAAAGTTGATTTTCCATTGCGCGGATAGTGCCGCGTTGCCTTTTGCGTATTCCGCCGCCGCCGACCAACCGCCTGTTTCCGTCTCCATCGCGTATCCCGCCGTCCATATCAACGGACTTTCCGACCGTAAACGCAACGATGATTCCCGCTCCACT
>JBPCWY010000053.1:0-16097 GCA_051009035.1 Gammaproteobacteria bacterium | reverse complement strand
AACATTTATAAAACTTCCGCCTTCTTCTTTCATTGCCATTTCCGCAAAAACGAAACTTTCTTGCGATTCCAATATTCCGCATAAATTTTTTTCTTTTGCGAAAATGGAAATAAAAAATACCCGCTTTTTTTGGAATGAAAAGCGCGGTATAAACCGCGCGAAACTGCGCCCGCCCGCGCGCAATTAATTCATTTAATCCGTTTCGGGAGCGCCCGCGTCTTGCGCGCGGGAATGCGGGTCGGACGGCATGAATGTGCGCGCCGCAAGGGTTTGCAAACGCCGCCATTCCGCCGGGGCGATGCGGCGGCGGGCGGCGGGCGGCGGCGGACAATCCGGCATGGCGGCGGGAGAAATTGTCATATCGGCGCAACGGGCGGACAATCCTTTTCGCGCGGCGGCGAAAACATGCGCGCCGTCCGTAATAATTTCCGCCCCCGCCCATGTTGCGGAAAACGCGCGGCGCGGCGCGGCGGCATAACCGGCAAACGCCGCAATAATTAACGGATGCGCCGCCCGCACAAGACGCCACTGCGGCGGCGCGGCGCGCATGTTGTCCGCAATAAACGCGCCGGATAAAAAAGGGCAAAGCATTTTTTCGTCTTCCGGAATTAATGCGCCGGATAAAATTTCTTTTTCGCGCGGCGCGGAAAAACGCCCGCGCCGCAAAAGCGCGGCGGAAAATAATACCGGCAAACCATGCGCCGCAAGCCACGCGGCGGCGCGCCCCGCGTCTTCCGCCAATCCCCAATCCAAACCGCCGCCGCGCGCCGCTTTTGCCGCCGCGCTTTGGCATTCGTTCAACGAATAAGTCATGCGCCCCACGCCCACTCGTCCGCGGGCTGCGCGGCGAGTTCGTCCGGATACGGCGCGCGCGCAAACATGTTAATCCGCAGCCAGCGGTCGGAACGCGGGTCAAACCGGTCCGCGCCAAAAAACGAAAGTTTGCAGCGCAATAAATCCAGCGGCAGCATGTCCGCGCCGATTAAATTATCCTGAATCTCGCCGTAAGGAAACCGCGCCGCAATTTGCGCGCGCCGCGCCATGCCGCGGTATTGCGGATGGCGCAGCAAAAAACGCGCCAGCGGCGTTTTGCCGTCCGCAGTTTGCAGCGCGCCAAAAAACGCGCGCGCATCGCGCGACACGGCGAGCGGCAATTCCCACCGCGCGCTGTCCGCGTCCCTTTGCCCGAGCCGCGGTTCCTGCTTTTCTTCGGAAACATACCAAAACCGCGCGCGCGCATCGGGGCGCGAAAAATCGCAGCGCAAAGCGCGCGCGTAATGCCGCGCCGCCAAACGGCGCATCGCGGCAACGGAAACATTGCCGTCCATAGAAAATGATTCGTCCCCGCCCATTTCCGCGGCGAGTCCGTCGACCAATGCGCCGTGCGGTTCCAGCAACAACGATACGAGCATTTCGCGCCCGCCCATGGAAAATTCTTTTGCGCCTTTGCGGTAAAGCAAATCCCACGGGCGGCGTTTGGCGAATATGTTTTCGGCGCAATATTGGCGCAATGTTTTCATGTCGCGGCGAAGGCATGCAATGTTTTTTTGCTGTCCGCTGTCGCCGCTTTGCCATCCGCGCAAATGCGCCGCCGCCCGCGGCAACAAACGCAAAAACGCGTCTTGCGCGCTTTCTTCCGCAACGGGCAACGCGCGCACCCGCGCCAACGCCGTTTCGCGCGCCGCAATCCAGCGGTGCAGCAACATCGGATGATTAACCAAAAAAGGCGCCATGCCGAGTCCGGTGGAATTGCCAATTCCCAGCGCGCGCCGCAAATTTTTATCCAAAGACGCGGCGCGGGAAGAACGCGCCGCCGCCAAGTGTTCGGCTAAATCGGCGGGAAACGCGCGAAACATATACGCCGCCAGCATCTCCGCGGCAAACGGCGGCGCAAACTCCGGACGGGCGGCGATTTGCGCGCGGTCGGCGATGCCAAATTTGCCGTTGCCGTAAACCGCGGTGGTGCGCATTAGATAACCCGCGGACATGTCTTCCGGCTGCCGTCCGGCGGCGAGCGCGGATACGGCGGAATCAAAAACGCGCGCGCTGCGGTTTGCGCGCGAAAGCACGATTTGCCGCGCGCTGTTTCTGCCCGCTTCTTGTTTGGGAACTTCGCGCATCATTCGGGCGATGCGGGCGCGGGACGGCGCGCCGTCAAACAAAGTAAAAGTCGCGTCCCACGCATCGGCAATCACGCGGTCGGAACGTTTGTGCGGCGGCAGCGAGTGGGCGAAAACAACGAGCGAATAGGCGCGGCGCGGACCTTCGGCGCGGTAGACGGCGGCGCCTTCGCCTTTGTTGTTGATGTCCCACAGCGCGCGCCCGAAACGCCAATTTTCGGATTTTAGGCGGCGCAGCAACACGCGCATAAAACTCAGCCGCGTTTGGCAAAACGACCCCAGCACCGGCAGCCGCATCACTTCCGCGGGCGGGCGCAACGGGGCGGTTTTCATGGCATCGGGGAAAAACCGCGCTCAAAAAAACGCAGCCAATTTTCGCCGAGGACGCCGTCCGTTTCCGCTTGATTAAATCCGGCGGCGCGCAACCCGCTTTCTAAATTGCCGAAATCGGCGGCGGATTCAAACCACGGCGGCTGCGGCGGAAATTCCAATTCTTCTTCTTCGTCTTCCCAGCTTCGCCCATGCCGCATCCACGCCAAAACGCTTCCCGGTTGTCCGCGGCATAAATCGCTGCCGATTCCAATGTGCGCCGCGCCGGCTATTTCCGCCGCGCGCGCCGCCATATCGCAAAAACTTTGCAAAGCGCAATCGCTCCCGTCTTTGAGATGGTGCGGATACAAACTCAACCCCAGCATGCCGTCTCCGGCGGCAATAGCGCGCAAGACATCGTCCGATTTGTTGCGCCGCGCCGGATGCCAAAACGCCGGATTGGCATGCGTTACCGCAATCGGGCGCGTCGACAATTCCGCCGCCTGCAAAGTGGAAGTTTCGCCCGAATGCGACATGTCTATAATCATGCCGAGGCGGTTCATTTCGGCGATGGCGCGCCGCCCCATGCGCGTCAATCCCGCGTCCCGCTCTTCGGCGTATCCGCCCGCCAGCAGGGATTGCCCGTTGTATGTTAACTGCATAAACCGCGCGCCGAGCGCATGGCAAATTTCAATCAAGCGAATGTCGTCTTCCGCCGGCGAGCAGTTTTGGAATCCGAAAAACACCGCGGTGCGCCCGCCTTCTTGAGCCGCGCGCACATCCGCCGCGCTTCGTCCGGGAAAAATTAAATCGGCATGGCGCGCAAACATGCCGTTCCAGCGGGCGATGTTTTGCGCCGTTTCGCGGAAATTTTCGTGATAGCAAACAGTCGCATGCACCGCGTCCAATTTACCCGCGCGCATTTCCAAAAAACGCGCGCGGTTCCAGTTGCAATATTGCAAACAGTCAATGCGCGCCGGGCGCATTATTCGGGCGTGCCGGAAAAAATATACGCCGTCTTAACGGCGGTGTAAAATTCGGCGGCGATGCGCCCTTGTTCGCGCGCGCCGTAAGAAGATTGTTTGCGCCCGCCAAACGGGACATGATAATCCGTCCCGGCGGTCGGCAGGTTGACCATCACGCATCCGGCGGCGGCTTCGCGGCGAAAGTGCGCGGCGCGGGAAAGCGAGCGGGTGATAATGCCGGCGGCGAGTCCGTAATCCGTATCGTTGGCGAGCGCCAGCGCGTGTTCGTAAGAATCGGCGGAGATGACGCATGCGGCGGGCGCAAACATTTCTTCGCGGTTGACCTGCATGTCGTTTGTTCCGGAAAACAGCGCGGGCGCCATGTAATAACCGGGGCGTTCCAATTCCAGCGCTTCGCCGCCGCAAAAAAATTCCGCGCCTTCTTTTTTGGCGAGTTGCATGTATTCCAAATTGCTTTGCAGTTGCGCCGCGCTTGCAACGGGTCCGATTTGGGTTTTAGAATCCAAAGCGTGTCCGACCCGCAGCGCTTTGGCGGCGGCGGCGGTTTTTTCGGCAAACTCTTCGTAAATATTTTTATGCGCAATCAGCCGCGAAGACGCGGTGCATTTTTGCCCCGTCCCGCCAAACGCGCCGGCGGCGGCGTGGCGGACGGCAAGCTCCATATCCGCATCGTCCATAATCAGCAGCGGATTTTTGGAGCCCATTTCCATTTGCAGTTTGGTTAAATTGCGCGCCGCCGCCGCCGCTACTTTGCGCCCGGCATCCAACGAGCCGGTAAACGAAACGGCGTTGATTCCCGGGTGCGCCGCCAGCCGCTCGCCGATAGTTTCGCCGCTTCCCATCAATAAATTAAACGCCCCCGGCGGCGCGTCCTGTTTGGCGAAAATTTCGGCGAAGGCAACGGCGACGGCGGGGGTTAGATTTGCCGGCTTCCACACCACGGCGTTGCCGAAAGCGAGCGCCGGGGCGATTTTCCAGCACGCCGCGGCGAGGGGAAAATTCCACGGGGAAATCACGCCGACCACGCCGAGCGGTTCGCGGCGAATGTCAATTTCTATGCCGGGACGCACCGAGTCGGCGTTTTCGCCGAGCTGGCGCAATACTTCGGCGGAATAGTAGTTAAAAAATTGTCCGGCGCGGAATACTTCGCCTACTCCTTCGGCGCGCGGTTTTCCTTCTTCGCGCGAAAGCAGTTCGCCGATTTCGTCCGCCCGCGCCATTAATTCCGCGCCGATGGCGGACAACACCGCTTGCCGTTTTTCCAATCCGGCGCGCGCCCATATTTTTTGCGCGCCGCGCGCCGCCTCCGCCGCATCGTCCAGCTGTTGCGCGTCCGCCTGCGCGAAACGCCCGATGCTGTCCGCCGTGTCGGACGGGTTAATATTCTCCCGCATTTCGGAAGAACCCGTCCATTTTCCGCCGATATAATTATCTCCGCGCATGGCGGCATTATACCCGTTTTCGGCGCATTTTGCATTTGGCGGGGAATCCCCCGCCGCGCGCCGCCGCCGTGCTATAATCGGGTGCATGAAACAATACCGCCGTTTGTGCCAAGCCGGATGCGGTTTGTCGCGGCGCGAATTTATGCGCCGCGCCGCATGGCTCGGCGCGGCGGGCGCGCCGGGCGCATCGGCGGTGGCGGACATTACCGCGCCGTCCGCGTTAAAACGCGTGGGACCGGAAGATTTTTTTCCGCACAGCAACCGCCCGGAAGCGGTGCGCGAGCGGCTGGCGAATTTTTTGCTCGGCAAAACGCGCGTGATAGACCCCAATTTTGACGATTACTACCGCGCCGTTGCCGCCTCCCTCACCCCGAAAGACAATTTTTTAATGGTCACCTCCGCGGAACAAGAAATTAACGCCTTCGCCCATTACGGCGGTTTGATTGTGCTGATGCGGGGCATGTGGGAATTCGCCGAAAACGAAGACGCGCTGCTCGGCATTGTCGCGCACGAAATGGGGCATGTCAAATTGGACCACTTCCAGCGCAAGAAAAATTTGGACGACAAAATTTCCAGCATCAGCATTCCGCTGCTGATTGCCGGGCTGCTCGCCGGTTCTTCCGAATTGCGCGAGGGAATTATTGTCGGCGGCAGCGGCATCATCACCGGACAAATCTACGGACACTCGCGCGAGCTGGAACACGAAGCGGATGTCGTCGGGCTGCAAATCCTTTCCGGCACGGGGCGGGACGGCAGGCAAATGGCGCGGCTGCTCGGCAATTTATCCGGCGCGCCCAACGAATATGTGTCCACCCACCCCGCGCCCGACCGCCGCGCGGCGTATATTAAAGACCGCCTGATTAGTTTGCCGCGCTTCGCCCCCGGCGACAGCGAAGATTTTTTAATGCTCTTCCAAAAGCTTTCGGTGCTGGACAAAGTATCGCCCGATTTAATCCGCGGCAAGCGCGCCGAATTGCTTTCCGCTTTCGGCGCGCGCCGCGCCGCTTTGCAATTCGGGCTTTTTTGGGCGGCGGAAAAAAGCGGCGACAAAGCGCTCGCCGCGGAAATGGAACAAGCCCTCGCCGGTTCGGAACATCCGTTTGCCGCCGCCGCGCGCGGCGAATATTTAAGCCGCCACGGAGAGCATAAACAGGCGGCGGAATTGCTCGCGTCCATGCGCGCCGCAAATCCGATGTCGGCGTCTTTGGCGGCGGGGGAAATCGCCGCGCTGCAACGGGCAGGCGAAAACATGCGCGCGCTGCGACTGCGCGAAGAATTGCCCGAAGAACTCGGCATGCGCGCCGATATTTTGCGCCATGCATCGCGCGCCGCAAAAGCCCTCGGCAAACATGTAGACGCCAACATGTTGCTGGCGGAATCGCACATTCAAGTCGGCGCGTTTGAACGCGCCCGGCGGCAATTGGAAATCGCCGAACAATACGGCATGAGCACCAAAATGTTAGTGCGCGCCAACAAAATGCAAAACATCATCCGCAGCGAACTCGCCGCCCTCGCCGAAAAACAATCGTAATACGCCCGGCGTCTAACGCCGCCCCGCCCGCCTCGCCTTTCCGTTTGCGTTTATAAATTTCGCGCGTTTCATCTTCGCGTTTTATCCGCATTTTATCCATATATTACTTTCGCAAAAACGGGAATTTCTGCGAAGTTTAGAACATAAAAAAATTTCCGCCATTACTATATCCGCATATTTCGCCTTCGCATTTCATTTGCATTTTATCCGCGTCTTATTTCCGCAAAAACGGGCATTGCTTGCGAAGTTTGGAACATAAAAAAAATCTCCGCTGTTGCCGTATCCGGAAACAAAAAAGCATGCCGGAAGAAAATTCCTATTTTGGCAAAAAGCGGAAAAATACAAGGCAAAAATTGGCGCGCGAAAAACGGCGGGTTCGTCCGTTATTAAAAAACATGCCCGCAAATGCGGGAAACGGAACGCGGGAAACGGAATGTTTGGGAAACGCGCCGCGAAAAAACGGCGCGGAAAATTAGGCGCAATCTACCAGCGAATCTTCCAAGTATTTCCGCCCGTAAGTGAGGTGGATTTTGTGCCCGAGAAAAATGCCGAACAAATCCTTATCAATCTCGTCCTCTTCGCACATACTGCGCATGATTTTTAACACTTGCGACAGCGTCATTTTTTTGCTGCGGTAGGGGCGGTCGGGGGCGCTCATGCCTTCAAAGCGGTCGGCGATGCCGAGAATGCGCGCCGGCACGGAAAGGTGTTCCGCGCCCACTTTGTTCGGATAGCCGCCGCCGTTTAATTTTTCGTGGTGGTGTCCGGCGTATTCCACAAGCCGCGAAAATTTGCGCGGCCACGGAATGGACGACAACAGGCGAATCGTGCTGCGCACATGGTCTTCCATAATCCGGCGTTCTTCCGGATTTAATGTCCCGCGAAAAGTTTGCAGGTTGGACAGGTCGTCGCCGACAATGATTTTTTCTTTGACGACTTTTGCTTCGTCCGATTCGGATTCGCGCCGGATAATGCGGTTGGAAATCGCCTCCAATTTTTCCATGTTGTCCGGCGTCATGGGGACTTCGCCTTTGTTGACGGCGTCCAAAAAACTAATGTCTTCGCGCGGCGGGCCGAAATCATCTTTGACATTTTCCAGCAAATCTTCGCGCCCCGCTTTTTTCACCGCTTTTTTCAACTCCGCCAGCTCGGTGCTGACCCGCCACATGTGGACGCGGTCGTTCAACAATTCTATGCGGTCGGTCAGGGAATACAACTTGGTGCGCTTTTCCAAAATGTGGGTGGGCGTGATGACTTTGCCGACATCGTGCAACAACGCCGCCATGCGGAGCTCTTCGCGCTCCTGCCCGTCCAGAATAAAATCGGCGTATTTGCCCGCTTTTTCCTTTACCGCGGCGTCCGCCAGCAACATCGTTAATTCGGTGACGCGGTAGCAATGGCCCGCGGTGTGGGGCGATTTTTCGTCAATCGCCATGCTAATCATGCGCACAATCGCGCCGAGCAGGTTTTCGCCTTCTTTAATAAGAATCGCGTTGTTTAACGCAATGGCGATTTGTCCGGACAATGTTTCCAAAAACTCCAAATAATCCGCGTCCAAACATTCGCGCCGCGGGTTAATCACCTGCATCACGCCGACCATCGTGTTGTTGGCGTTCAGCGGGAACGCGATGACTCTTTCGGTTTTGTAATTGTTTTGCGCGTCAAAAGCGCGGACGCCGGCAAAATCAAAATCGGAATTGTTGTTGACATCCGGCACCGCCATCGCCCGCCGCTCCAAAAACGCGGCGGCGGAAATCTTCGCCAGCGCGCCCTCTTCGCGGTGCAGCGGCACTTCAATAAAACCGGAAACCGACAACGGGTCAAACTCGTCCACAACGCTGTTCATGTTTAACGGGCGGTTGGTCAGCAGCACCGCTTTCAGGGTTTCCTGCTTGTTGTCGTACATGTAAAGCGTCCCGCCTTCCGCGCCGGTGGATTCGCAAACGATGTCAATGACGCCCTGGAACAAAGCGGGCAAGGGTTTGCCGCCGGAAAGCTCGCGGGAAACTTTAAGCAAATCGTTAAAGCGGTCTTGCGCCATCGGAAAAAACTATCGGGTCCGCGGAATAAACATTAGCGGTAGCGCCCCGGTTTGCCCGCTTTTTTGGCGCCGAGTTTTTCGCGGATGCGCGCCGATTTGCCGCTGCGCGCGCGCAGATAATACAATTTGGCGCGGCGCACATCGCCGTGCCGCTCCACCGCCACGCTTTCAATCATCGGCGAATAAGTTTGGAAAGTCCGCTCCATGTATTCGCCCGAAGAAATCCGCCGGACGATAAACGAAGAATGAATCCCGCGCCCGCGCCGGGCGATGACCATGCCGCTAAAATTTTGCACCCGCCGCGCGCTGCCTTCCACGACATGCGCGCGCACCGAAACCATGTCGCCGGGGGCGAACGGGGGGATGGTTTTATTCAGCCGCGCGAGTTCCTCCGCGTCCAATTGCGCAATAATATTCATGCCCCCAGTATACCACAAAACCCGCGCCAAAACCCCGCCGCAAAAAAAATTTAACGGGAAAAATTTGCGCTAAATCCGCCCTTCTTCCACCGCGTGGCAGGCGGTTTGCGATTCGCCCGCCGTTTTGAGAAGCGGCATTTCGCGGCGGCAGCGCGCATCGGCGTGCGGACAGCGCGGATGAAACGGGCATCCGGGCGGAATATTCAGCGGAGTCGGCGGCTCGCCGGGCAATTTGGCGGCGCGCAACGGCTTGCCTGCGGCGGGGGCGGCGTCCAGCAAAATCCGCGTATACGGATGGCGCGGGCGCGCAAACAGCGGAGCGGCGGGGGAAAGCTCGCACACCCGTCCCAGATACATCACCGCCGCGCGGTCGGCAAAATGCTCCACCACCGCCAAATCGTGCGTGATAAACAAATACGCCAGCCGCCGCGCCCGCCGCAATTCGGCGAGTAAATTGAGAATTTGCGCTTGCACCGAAATATCCAACGCCGCCACCGGCTCGTCCGCAATAATAAAACGGGGCGCGACAATCAACGCCCGCGCGATGCTAATCCGCTGCCGCTGCCCGCCGGAAAATTGGTGCGGATACCGCTCCAACGCATCCGCCGCAAGCCCGGTCGCTTCCAGCGTCGCCGCGGATTTTTCGCGCCAACCGCGTTCTTGGGGAAAATGAAAACGCAGCGCTTCCGCCAGCATCGCCCCGATTTTCATGCGCGGATTTAACGCGCCCTGCGGGTTTTGGAAAATCATTTGCAAATCGCGGCAAAACCGCCGCCGTTTGCGCGCCGAAAGATGGTCTATGCGGACGCCGTCAAAATGCACTTCCCCGCCGCTCGGTTTATGCAATCCGGCGATAACCCGCGCCAAAGTAGATTTACCGCAGCCCGATTCTCCCACGACGCAAACGACTTCGCTTTCGCGCACATCCAAATCCACGCCGTTCAACGCGCGCACGACGGCGGTGCGGGAAAATTCGCCCCCGCCCACAAAATGTTTGCGCGCGTCTTTCACGCGCAACAACGGATATTCCGGCGCGTCAGGCATCGGTCAATTTTGCGGAAAAAGATTCGGCAGCGGCGTTGTCTTTCGCGGTAATATTGGAATCCGTTTTAGAATCCCCGCCGCCGGTTTCGGATTTTACCGCAGTTTGAAAATCCGTTTTTTGCGCGGCGGTTTTAGAATCTGTTTTTACCGCGGCAATATTAGCGGCGGTTGCAAAGCCGGTTTCCGTTGCGGAAACTTCGGAAGCGGTTTTAACATCCGCATCTTTTTCGGCAATTTCGGAAGCGGATTGCCGCTCCGTTTCATCCGCGGTAAATTCTTTTTCTTTCGCGGCGATTTCGGCGGTAAAATGGCAAGCCGCGCCGCGTCCCGCGCCGTTTTCAATTTCCGGCGGCGGGGGATTGTTGCGGCAAATTTCTTGCGCATAACGGCAGCGCGGATGAAACGCGCATCCATTTGGAATCGCCCCAAGCGGCGGCATGTTGCCCGGAATTTGATAAAACCGCCCGCCGCCCCGCCGCCGCAAACACGCCAGCAAACCGCGCGTATACGGATGATGCGGGCGCGCAATAACTTCGGCGGTCGCGCCCCGCTCCACCGCCAGCCCGGAATACATTACCAAAATACTGCCGGTCATTTGCGCGACCAAACTTAAATCGTGGGTAATTAAAACCAATGCCATGCGGCGGCTTTCGCACAGGCGCGCCAGCAACGCCATAATGTCCGCTTGAATCGTAACATCCAGCGCGGTCGTCGGTTCGTCCGCGACAATCAGGGACGGGTTGCAAATCAGCGCGGCGGCGATGACAACGCGCTGGCGCATGCCGCCGGAAAGCTCGTGCGGATACGCTTCCATTCTTTCTTCCGGCGAAGGAATGGAAACTTCGCGCAGGCGCGCTACGGCGGTTTCCCGCGCTTTGTCGCCGCGCGCAATGCCGTGCGCTTCCAAACACTCTTCCAACTGCCGCCCGATAGAAAGCACCGGATTGAGAGTCGTCATCGGGTCTTGAAAAATCATGGCAATCCGCCGCCCGCGCACGGCGCGCAATTCTTCCGCCGGCAGCGTCAACAAATCGCGCCCTTCAAACAACACTTCGCCGCCGCAAATCTCGCCCGATACCGGGGGAAGATTTAACAACGCCGCCGCCGCCAAAGATTTTCCCGCCCCCGATTCGCCGACAATTCCCAGCCGCTCCCCCGCCGCCACGGAAAACGAAACGCCCCGCAACGCTTCCAGCGCGCCGTTTGCGCCGGGAAAACGGACGCGTAAATTTTTCGCCGCCAAAAGAGTCATGACGGATTGCGGCGCGGGTTTAATTCATCGCGCAAAAAATCGCCCAGCATATTCGCCGATAAAATTAAAAATACCAGCGCCGCGCTCGGAAAAAATATAAGCCACCATTCGCCGCTAAAAATATGTTCAAATCCGGCGTGAATTAAAGACCCCAAAGACGGGCGCGTCACCGGCATTCCCAAACCCAAAAACGACAGGGACGCCTCGGTAATAATCGCGTTCGCCGTCTGCACCGTGGAAATCACCAGCACCGGGGTTAAAGTATTCGGAAACAAATGGCGCAAAATAATGCGCAGCGGCGGATAACCGAGCGCGCGCGCCGCGGCGATGTAATCTTTTTCTTTTTCCGCCAGCACGACGGCGCGCACGGTGCGCGCGTATTGCGGCCATTCGGCGATGCCGATGACTAAAATTAACATGTAAATCGCGAGCTCTTCGTAACGCTCCGCGCCGAACAATGCTTGAAACAACGCCAGCGCGACTATCGCCGCCATAAACGGCGAAAACGACAATTGAATGTCCGCCGCGCGCATTAACGCCGCGTCAACCCGCCCGCCCGCATAGCCGGAAATTAATCCGATGGCGACCCCCAAAAACGCCTGCAACAAAACGGCGAAAACGCCGATGATGATGGAAATCCGCAAGCCGTATAAAATCGCCGAAAGCAAATCGCGCCCCTGCGCGTCCGTGCCGAGAATAAAACGCAACTCGCCGCCTTCGCTCCACACCGGCGGCGTTTCCGAATCCAGCAAATCAATTTCCAGCGGGTTATACGGATTATACGGCGCGAGAATTCCGGCGAATACGGCGGCGAACGCAAACGCGGCAAAAACGGCGAAGGCGAATTGCGCCGCGCGGTCGCGCCGAAAACTCCGCGCCAAACCGCTTTGCCAAAACGCCTTCACGCTTTTTCGTCCCCCAAACGGACGGCGGGATTCGCCAATGTGCAAACAACATCCGCCGCGGTATTAACCGCGACAAAAATTAATCCCGCGACAATTAAATACGCGACAATGAGCGGCGGGTCTACGCGGTTGACCGCTTCCAAAAACAAAAAACCCATGCCGGGCCATTGAAAAACCGACTCGGTTAAAATCGTATAGGCGAGCAACGAACCGATTTGCACGCCGCCAACCGTGATGACCGGCAGCATCGCGTTTTTTAATGCATGCACAAAATAAATCCGCCGGGGATGAAGTCCTTTGGCGCGCGCAAAACGAATATAATCGGCGGACAACGATTCCGCCATTTCGGCGCGAATCAAACGAATAAACAGCGGCAGCATAATGGACGACAACGCCGCCGCCGGCAGCAACAAATGCGCAAGCCCCGACCATGTCGCAAAATTGCTTTCCCACAGCACGCCGAATAACGGCGCAATGTCGCCCCGCCCGTAAGACGGCAGCCATCCCAGTTGCACCGAAAAAAGATAAATCAATAAAATGGCGAACAAAAACACCGGCACCGAAATGCCGAGAATGGAAAAAAACATAATCGCGCGTGCGCCGGCGGAATGCGGGCGGAGCGCGCAATACACGCCGGCGGGCGCGGAAATTAAAAAGATAATCAACGACGCGGCGAATACCAATTCAAAAGTCGCGGGAAACTTTTCCAAAATTACATCCAACGCCGGGCGCTTAAAAAAATACGAATCGCCGAAATCGCCGCGCGCCGCGTTTTTGAGAAAACGCCAATACTGGACGGCAAACGGATCGCGCAATCCCATTTCTTCGCGCAGCAGTTCGCGCTCTTCTTCGGAAACCGATTCGCCGACAAGTTCCCGCAACGGGTCGCCAAGTTCGTCGCGGACGGCAAACGCGGCGGCGCTAATCACTAACATCACCAGCGCGCCCTGCAACAGGCGGCGGAAAATAAACGCGGCTAAATGCATGTTAAAATATTCGCGCGGCGAAGCGCGTTATTGCCGCGCCCATTTTGCGCCCCGTTCTTCTTCCAACAAAACTGCCTGCGCGGCGGTCAGCAACAGCGCGCCGTAAAACGCCATAAACGCCGCCGCCATAAATAACAGCGGGCGCAACATGGAAGCGTGTATGGAAGGCGCGCCAAACTTCGCTATCGTCGCCGGCTGGTGCAGCGTGTTCCACCAATCCACCGAAAAATGAATCACCGGAATATTAACCGCGCCGACCAAAAGCAGCATCGCGCCCGCCCGCGCCGCGGCGCGCCTTTCGGGGATGGAAAAAACGAGCGCGGCGTATCCCAAATATAAAAAGAATAAAATTAATTCCGATGTCAGGCGCGCGTCCCACACCCACCACGCGCCCCACATCGGCTTTCCCCAAAACGCGCCGGAGACGAGCGTGATTAAAGTAAAAGACGCGCCCGGCAAAACGGAAGCGCGCGCGCACGCCGCGGCGATTTTGCCGCGCCAGATTAAAACCGCGGCGCCCATCCCCGCCATGCACGAATAAATTAACAACGACATCCACGCCGCCGGCACATGCACGAAAATAATCCGGTATCCTTCGCCTTGTTTGTAATCGGCGGGCGCGGCGACCAGTCCGCCGTATAATCCCGCCGCGCCGAAAATCAAAAACGCGGCCCACAACCACGGCTTCGCTTTTTCGGCAAAGCGGTAAAAACCGGGCGGCGAAGCCAACACATAAAACGCGCGCCAACTCATCTTTGCATCGCGCCGATTTTTAACGCGCCCGCCGCCGCCCACGGCAACACCGTCGCCGTCCCGCAAAACAGCGCGCCCAATAACAGCAACGCCGTCCCGCCGTGGCGCGCCGCCGCCGCGGCAAAAATCACCGCCGGCGCGCACAGCGGCAGCATAATTAACGCGCCCAAAAAACGGTTCGCCCGCCCGCCGCAAAGCAACGCCGCGGAAAAAACCGCAAACATGCTAAACACGCCCGCCCCCAACGGCAGGGTAATTAACATTCTTAATATTTCGTTTGCGTCCATCGCCAGCCACAACCCGAGCAACGGGGAAATTAATGCCAGCGGCGCGCCAAACGCCAGCCAATGCGCCGCCGTTTTTGCCAATACCAACAACACCGGCGGGCGCCCGGAAAGCAGCAACTGCTCCAGCGCGCCGTCTTCGTAATCGGCGCGAAATAAAAAATCCTGCGTCAGCAAAGCGGACAACATTGCCGCCGACCAAATAATGCCGGGCGCGGCATCGCGCAATAATTCGGGCGCAGGATTTAACGCCAGCGGAAAAACTGCGACCATCGCCGCAAAAAACGCCAGCGGCACGAGCGATTCGCCCGGGCTGCGCGCCAGCAAAATCATATCCCGCCGCAATACATGCCACATCGCGCGCACGGATTATTGCCGCCCAAGATGCAGCACCCGCGCCGCCGGAAAAAAATCCGCCTGATGCGAAGCAAGCACCGCGCCGCCGCCGTCCGCCAAATGCGCCGCCGCCAATTCGCCAAAAATACGCCGCGAAGAATCGTCCAACGAAGTCAGCGGCTCGTCCAACAACCACAACTTCGCGCGCCCGACAAGCAGCCGCGCCAGCGCAACGCGCCTTTTTTGCCCCGCCGATAAATTGCCGCAAAATCGGTTTTCGCCGCCCATTCCCAATTTTTCCAACGCTTCCGGCGGCGAAAGCGCGGGGGCGGCGCAATGGACGGCGGCGGCAAAGCGCAAATTTTCCAACGGCGTGCAGCCGCTTTTGACGCCGTCCGAATGTCCGAGATACATCAAATCGGCGCAGTATTCTTCGGCGGCGCGGCGGATATTTTGCCGCCGCCAAAAAACCGCGCCCGCATCCGGCGCAAGCAGCCCGCACAACACTTTCAACAGCGTGCTTTTCCCCGCGCCGTTTGCGCCGGTAATGCAAAGCATTTCGCCGCCGCGCAACGCAAAAGAAACGCCCTCCCACAAGCGCGCAAAAGAAAGATTTTTCGCCTCCAACAAAGGCGCGGAATGGGCGGACATAATCGCCCATTATAATACGAAAAAAGCGCCCAAGCACAATCCGCCCCCGCGCCCCGCCGAATCGCCGTTTTAATTCCACGCCCGCCGCCGCCCGCCCATTTCCGCCCCGCATTCCCAATTCCGCCCGCTTTTCCAATTCCGCCCGCTTTCCCGCCTTTCCCCCCACATCTCCATTCCCCTCACATCTCCATTCCTGCGAAAGCAGGAATCTCTTTGTCGGAAGCGGAATAATCCCCCGTTTAATATAATAGAAAAAGCGGAAAAGTTAGGCAAATGCACGCCCCGCAAGCGGCAAAGAGATTCCTGCTTTCGCAGGAATGGAGAATAAGGGATAACCGCCCCCGGCATTTGCCGGAGGCGGGCGGGATATTTTTTACTTTGCCGCTTTCTTTTTCCCTTTGGCGGCGCTACCTTTTTTATTCCACTCCGTTTTTACTTTATTCACCAAATCTCCCACACTTGGAAGCGAAAGCATGTATATTTTAACTTGTTTACCTTCGTCAAGAAGCGCGCGAATATTTTTACGATTCTTACGGTCAGTAGAATCGGCTTTGTCCGGTTTTTCATTGCCGGGCCAACGAATGTCTTTCATTCTTTTGGAAACAGTGCGCGTAGTTTCCCCAATGAACTTAACATCCTCCCCGCTAACAAACGCGTAAAGCACGTTTTTAGTTTTGGAAAATTCCTCGTTGCTGGGCTCGGCAATAATTCTATGGGTTTTATGCGTCCGCCATTCTCCGCAACAGCGGAAACCTTCATGAAGAAGGCGCTCAAAAGAACTCTGCGCAAATTCCGCGCCCGATTTTTTCATAGTTTTCTTTTTCATGGTTTTTCTCCTTTTCAGTAATACAAAAACAAACAAGCGGAGTATAGCACACCCGCCCGTTTTTTTTTCCTACTCCCCCTTCCATTTCGGGTCGCGTTTTTCGGCGAAGGCGCGGAAACCTTCCATGTTGTCGGCGGAACCGTATAACTCGTCTACCGAGCGGAATTGCCGCCGCGCTATTTTGTTCATCAGCGTTTGGAACGGTTCGGATT
>JBPCWY010000052.1:0-2767 GCA_051009035.1 Gammaproteobacteria bacterium | reverse complement strand
CGTCGGGCGTCTTGGCGATTTGGATGAGGCGAGTGCGGTGGCTTCGGACTTGGGTTACCCCGTCATGATCAAAGCAGCCGCCGGCGGCGGCGGGCGTGGCATTCGGATCGCGCGCGATTCGGCCGAGTTCAAACAACTGGCGTCTCAGGCGGCAACCGAGGCCAAAGCGGCATTTGGTGACGGCGGCTTGTATGTAGAAAAGCTGATTGATCAGGCTAGACACATCGAAGTGCAGGTGCTCGGTGATGGACAACGGGCCGTGCACTGTTTCGAGCGCGAGTGTTCATTGCAACGCCGGCGTCAAAAGGTATGGGAAGAGGCGCCGTCGCCGGCGCTCGCGCCACCTGTCCGCGAGGGATTGTGTCGGGCAGCGGTGGCGCTGACCGAGGCGGTGGGTTACAGCGGCGCGGGAACGGTGGAGTTTTTGTTCGATGATGCGACGCAAGAATTTTATTTCATCGAGATGAATACGCGCATTCAAGTCGAGCATCCGGTCAGCGAATGTGTGACCGGTATCGATCTCATTGAGCAAATGCTCCGGGTTGCCGGCGACGAACCGTTGGCGATGAGTCAGTCAGATATTTCGTCGCGTGGGCACGCCATCGAAGTTCGCATCAATGCGGAAGATCCGTCCAATGGTTTCATGCCATGCCCAGGTCAGGTTGACGGGTTGACAATCCCGGGTGGCCCCGGCGTGCGATTTGATCATATGTTGTACGATGGCGCCGAGGTGCCACCTTTTTATGACTCACTGCTCGGCAAACTCATCGTCTGGGCCGAGACCCGGCCGCGGGCACTGGCGAGACTGCGCCGTGCCGTCGGCGAGCTTCGCATCGGTGGCATCCAGACCACGACGCCCTTGTTCCAGGCACTGGCCATCGACGATGATGTGGTTGCCGCCCGCTACCACACCGGTTGGCTTGAAAATTGGCTCGAGTCCCCGGCACGTGATATCGGGGCAACGTGACACAACGGCATGACGACCAATTAGAGTATCCACAAGAATCGCGAGCGCAATCAAACGAGGAGACGCATGGCGATGAATTCCAGATACAGCTTCGGTGGTGACGAACATATCTTTGTCGAAGTCGACGAAGAAAGGTCACGCGAGGCGTTTTTCAAAAGTCTGTCCGTGACGAACGCCGTGCGCGATGCCGGCATCAACGGGGTCACGGAGATTTGTCCGGCGAACGCATCTTTTCAAATCAAATTTGATCCCGACGTCATCAAGCCGAACGATTTACTGGCGGAACTGAAGCGTCTCGAAGCCCAGGCCGAAGGCGCAGAGTCGACGCTCGACACACGCATCATCGAAGTGCCGGTGTACTACCAGGACCCGTGGACCCATGAAACGCTGATGCGCTTTCGCGAACGTCATCAAGACCCGAACGCAACCGATATAGAATATGCGGCACGGGTCAACAATTTCGACAATGTGGATGATTTTGTTGCTGCGCACTCGGGCGCGCCGTGGTTCGTCTCCATGGTCGGCTTCGTCGCCGGTCTACCCTTCCTCTTTCAAATGGTGGATCGGCCACGACAGCTTCAAGTGCCCAAATATCTGAGGCCGCGTACGGATACGCCGAAGTTGACCGTGGGCTACGGCGGTTGTTTCTCTTGCATCTATTCCGTACGCGGTGCCGGCGGTTATCAAATGTTCGGTATCACACCAATGCCTATATACGATCCGACGCAGCAAATCAGCTACCTCAGTGAGTTCATGGTGTTGTTTAACCCAGGAGATATCGTGAAGTGGAAACCCATTGACCGAGATGCCTACGACAACGCGGTCGCTCAAGTTGAAGCCAATCGATTTGAACCAACCATTCGAGCGGTAAATTTCTCTCTTGACGATTTCAACGAAGACGTCGACGGCTACAACCGGAAGCTCGAGGAGTCGCTCCATGGCAATTAAGGTGAAAACACCCGGCCTGGCCACCACGGTGCAAGATCTCGGTCGTCCAGGGTATTACCACCTTGGCATCCCCATCGGCGGTGCCATGGATCGCTTCGCGCTCCGCGCAGGCAACATGCTGGTTGGCAACGAGGAGAGTGCGGCTTGCCTGGAAGTCGTCTTTCTGGGCCCGGAACTCGAGTTTGACACTGATGCGACGGTTGCCGTAACGGGTGCCGAGTTACAGCCCAAGGTCAACGGCGAAGCGCGCGATACTTGGTCGGCTTTCAGCGTGCGGGCGGGTGACACGTTGACGTTTGATTACTTAAAAGCCGGCGCCCGCGCGTACATTGCGATAGCGGGTGGTATCGCAACTCCGATGATGCTCGATAGTCGTTCCACTTACGCGATTGGCGCGCGAGGTGGTGTCGAGGGGCGCGCATTGCAGGCGGACGACGAATTGCCCGTTGGGCCATCGCCAGACTCAGTACGAGCGGACGGGAGCCGAACGGTTCCTGTGGAACTTCGACGCATGCCCGATCAAACTGCTCGCCTGCGTGTACTCCCGGGTCTTTATTCCCATCGTCTGACGCCGCAATCTCTTGAGCGGTTTTTCACGGACACCTGGAAAGTGGCATCCGAAGCAGACCGCATGGGCTATCGCTTTCAAGGTGGCAAGGAGTTGGAGTTTGTCGACCGCGAGCCTCCGTTCGGGGCCGGCTCCGATCCCTCAAACATCACCGATGCTTGCTATCCCTACGGTTCGATTCAAGTCCCGAGTGGCGCGGAACCGATCGTGCTACACCGCGACGCCGTCTCCGGCGGCGGCTACTTCATGTTAGGCACCATCATCTCGGCGGACATGGATCTCAT
>JBPCWY010000051.1:0-4797 GCA_051009035.1 Gammaproteobacteria bacterium | reverse complement strand
TTTTTCTATTTCTTCCTGCCATGCCATTCCTGCGAAAGCGGGAATCCGGCGTCGTTAATTTTTGCTGTAAGGCAAAACTGGGCGAAGGCGAAAATCTAACCGCCGTAAACGACACGGGATTCCTGCTTTCGCAGGAATGACATGGGAGGAGATTCCGGCTTACGCGTTAATTAAAAATTTGGAAAAGTTCAATGCCCCCGTTCCCCGCTTGTCCGTTAGCCAATTGCCGCGATTTGCGGACAAATGCAAATCAAATTTATCGCCCCGAATATCCAAACCGCTTTGATTTTCCGCAAAAAAGGCAAACGGGACGTGTAAAAAATAAAAATCATTAATGTTGTTTTGTTGTAAGAGCATGTTTAGTTTTCCTTGTTTTGTGAAAAAATCGCATGAAAAAGTAAACCACCAAAGATTATCAGGGTGAAGTTTTGAACAGCGCATTGCGCCGCCAACCATATTTCGGTGGTGTTGTTGCAACCATTGCCTTGCTAATGTCCGGATTGGCATTTTAGCCGGATATTTATCTGCCCGCTACGGCGAGGGCTTTTAGCGCGACTAATGCTTGGTCGTATTGGTTGTCGTCTTGCGGGATGAAGGGCGCTTTTTCCGGCTCCGGCGAGCTTTCCGCCGCGTTGGTTTCGCCCGCTTCCGGGTTTTCCAAGTGGCGTAAAAGGTCTTGCTCCCGCTGGGCAAAACTGTTTTCTTCCGCTTTCGCGCTTTTGGCGGCGGGCGCGTTGATGTCCGGTTCAATGCCGACCGCTTGAATGGAGCGGTTGAACGGCGTGAAATACCGCGCGGTCGTGAGTTTTAATCCGGTTTTTTTGTTGGTGGAAGGCAGGCGCAACAGCGACTGCACCGAAGCTTTGCCGTAAGTGCGCGAGCCGACAATCACCGCCCGCCGGTGGTCTTGCAACGCGCCGGCGACAATTTCGGAAGCCGATGCGCTGCCGTTGTTGACTAATACCGCCATTGGGACGTTTTTAATTTCGTCTTCGTAATCTAACCCGCGGTGGCGGCGCGCTTGCGCCGTAAAATGATTTTCGTCTTCGCGCCCGCGGTCGCTGACGACGGTGACGCCTTCGGGTAAAAAGATGGACGCGATGCCGATGCCGGTGCGGAGCAGGCCGCCCGGGTTGTTGCGCAAATCCAAAACCAAACCGCGCAACGGGCGTCCGTTGTCTTCGTATAATTTATTAATCGCTTTGACCGTGTCGGCGACCGTTTCGTGCTGGAAACGGCTGACGCGCAAATAACCGTAATCGGGTTCGGCGACCGCCGCCACCGCGGTTGGCGCGGTAATTTGTTCGCGGCGCAATTCTACTTTGCGCGGCTCTTCGCCCGGCGTTAATATTTCCAGCACGACAAAATCGCCCGCCCGCCCGCGCATTAATCCGACCGCCGTATCAATCGTCATGTCGCGCGTGGAAGTGTCGTCAATTTTGAGAATTAAATCTCCGGCAAGCAGCCCGGCGCGCATCGCCGGCGTGCCGTCAATCGGCGAGACGACTTCCACCCAGCCGTCTTTTTGCCCGATGTAAATCCCCACGCCGCCGTATTGTTCGGCGCTTACGCTTTGTTCAAA
The DNA here is from genome assembly GCA_051009035.1 of Gammaproteobacteria bacterium. Lineage (GTDB taxonomy): Bacteria > Pseudomonadota > Gammaproteobacteria > Tethybacterales > Persebacteraceae > Persebacter. The sequence goes on along the minus strand of JBPCWY010000051.1, from coordinate 3,215 downwards.
TTGTTCCAGCAAATCGGCGGAAAGATAGGACGAGTGCGGGTCCAATCCTTGAATCATGCCGCGGATGGCGTTGTTCATTAATTCTTCGTCCGAAATTTCTTCTACATAATTTTCTTTGACGATTCTGTACACTTCGGAAAACTCGCGGATTTTTTCCAATTGTTCCGGCGAAAACGGCGCGGCGGAATCGTCCGAATCTTCGGCGGATGCGGGCGGTGCGCCGCGCTGTCCGGCGGCGATAAAACCGCCGCCCAGCAATGCGGCGGCGAGCAACAGCGCGGCGCAAAAACGCATAAATCGTTAGCGTAAATCGCCGGGCTGGCCGGCAAAATACGCCGCCAAATCCTGCAAATCTTCGTCCGTAATGCCGGTGTTTTCGCCGATTTGCGCGTTCATTATCGGGTCTGTCCGCTTGCCGTTGCGGTATTCGCGCATGACTTGCAAAAGATATTTGCGCGATTGTCCGGCAATTTTCGGGTTTGCGCCGATGGGCTCGTTTCCGCCCGCACCGTGGCAGGCGGCGCACGGCTCCGCTTTGATTTCGCCCGCGGCGATGTCGCCCGCTTCGGCGGAGGCAAACGCCAAAAAGGACGCCGCCAGCAACGCCAAAAACAACGGCAAAAACGGGACAAAAACTTTTTTCATTCCGCCCCTCCCGCATACCATTCCGCCAACTCTTTAATATCTTCGTCCGACAACTGGGCGGCGATGGCGCTCATGGAAGGATGCGTGCGGACGCCGTCCCGGTAAGCGCGCAGGGCGGCTTCAATGTAGGGCGCGCTTTGTCCGATAATTTTTGGCACCGGATACACCGCCGGAAAAACCGAGCGGTAGCCCGGAATGTTGTGGCATCCGACGCAGTGGTTGGATTTTGCGGCGGCGCTTTCGCCGGGCTGGGAATCGGCATGCGCAATTCCCGCGGGTCCAATTCCCGCAACAATCCCGGCGGTTGTTGCAACAGCGAATGCAACCGCGCCCGAAAAAATGCCCGCCGTGATTTTCGCGGCGTTGGCGGAAAAATGCCGCGCGGCGCGGCGTAAAAAATCGGAATTCATCGGCGCAAGTATACCACGCGCCGCCCCCGCAAACGGCGTTTTTCCGCCCCGCATTATTTTTCCTCCGCCGCTGCGGCGAGGGAGGATTGCACTTTTTCGCCGATGAGATTTTCCGATTTGCGCAGCGCGTCCGTTACCGCTCCGGCGAGCAAATCGCGCAACATTTCCGCATCGCCGAGCAACGCCGGGTCAATATGCACATGCCGCACCCGCCGCCCGCCGACTAATACAATCCGCACCATGCCGCCGCCCGCTTCGCCGGTGACTTCCGCCGAGTTGAGTTCCTGCCGCGTTTTTTCCAGCTGCTCGTGCAGGCGGCGGGCGTCTTTAAAAAAATCGCCGAATTTGTTCAATCTTGCAATCTCGTCCGTCATTGCGTCTCCCCGTCTTGCGCCGTCCCGCCGTTTTCTACCAACCGCGCTTCGGGCATCGTCGCCAGCATATCGCGCACAAACGGCTGCTTTTTGGCTTCTTCCGTCCGCTTTTGCGCGCGCGCATCGGCGGCGGAATCGTCCTCGCCCCCGCGCAATTCCACTTCAAATTTATCATGGAAAATCTCCCGCAGTTGCGCGCGCAATTCGGGCAACATCAAATTCGCGCCGCTTTTTTGCGATTTGTCCACGCGCAAAACCGCTTCGTTTTCGCCGAGTTTTTCCAAAGTGCAGGAGCGGGCGAGCGCCAAAGCGGTGTTGCTCATGCGCGACATCGCCTCCCGCCAGCGGGCGGAGGGCGAAACGGCTTTTTCCGCCGGCGCTTCATCCTCCGGAATTGGGGGCGGCGGGGGCATGTCGGGGGGAAATTCCTCCCCGTCCGCAGATACTTTCGCCGCTTCCGCCGCCGCATTTTCTCCCGTTTTGGCGGACGGGGCGCGCGCGGCGGGGCGGGTCGGGGCGGAAATTTCTTCGGCGGGAATGGGCGCAAACAAAGTCATGCGCAACAGCGTCATCTCAAAACCGGTTTGCTCGTCCGGCGCCCAGGGCAGTTGTTGCCGCCCGCGCACCGCAATTTCATACAACAGCTGCAATTGTTCGTCCGAAAACAAAGGCGCGATAGATTGAATCAACGCCGCTTCTTCTTCGTCCGCGGCGGCTTCGGCGGGCGCGACTTTCGCCAGCGCGGTTTTATACAACAACGCCGCCAAACGCGAAAGGGCGGAATCAAACCCCGCGCCTTCTTCGCTCATGCGGCGGGCAAATCCGGCAATCGCCGCGGCGTCCGTTTTGGATACGGCGCGCAAAACATCCACAACGAGGGACGAATCGGTTTCGCCGGTAATGCGGCGCACCGCGTCCGCTTCCAAGCTTTCGCCCCCGTGCGCCAGCGCCTGCTCCAAAATGCTGAGCGCATCGCGCATGCTGCCGCGCGCCAGCCGGGCAATTATTTGCACGGCGGGGGCGGCGTATTTGCGCTTTTCGGCGTGCAGGATTTTTTCCAACTGCGCGGCGATTTGGGAGCGTTCCAGCGGGCGCAGGGCAAAACACAAACAGCGCGACATAATCGTCGCCGGCAGTTTTTGCGGGTCGGTCGTCGCTAAAATAAATTTAAGATAGGGGGGCGGTTCTTCCAAAGTTTTCAGCATCGCGGCAAACGCGGATTTGCTGAGCATGTGCGCTTCGTCAATAATAAACACTTTGCACCGCCCCTGCGAAGGCGGATATTTGGCGCTTTCCAGCAATTCGCGCATTTTTTCCACCTGCGTATGGGAGGCGGCGTCCAATTCGGCGACATCCAAAAACCGCCCGGCGGCGATTTGTTCGCAAAAACCGCATTTGAGACAAGGCGCGCCGTCTTCGGGGGAGCGGCAATTCGCCATTTTGGCGACAATCCGCGCCAGCGAGGTTTTGCCCACGCCGCGCGTACCGGTGAATAAAAAGGCGTGGTGCAGGCGGTCTTGGCGCGCCGCGTTTTGCAAAACGCGGACGGCGTATTCCTGCCCCGCCAATTCGGAAAAAGTTTGCGGGCGCCACTTGCGGGCGAGCGGTAAAAACGGTTCGTTAGTCATATCAAAAAGGCGGGCCAATTTCCGGCACTGGCAGGGGGCAATTAGGGATGCTTCCTTCCGAATCTGACCCGGTTTTCGCCATGCCATGCGGACCGACCCGCCCCGCCATTATAATACATTTCGCGCCCCGCCGCAAACCCGCCCCCGCTATTTCGCCC
>JBPCWY010000050.1:0-10840 GCA_051009035.1 Gammaproteobacteria bacterium | reverse complement strand
AAAATTAAATTACCGCGCCGGACGGGTTTTCGCGGCGCGGGTCGCTGGATTTTTCTATGAAATCGCCGCGCTCCAAACCCAAATACAGCGCAATCGGGCCGCTAATTAATACCGACGAATATACGCTGGAAAAAATTCCAATCGTCAGCGCGAGGGCGAATAAAAACAGCGCCTCGCCGCCGAAAAACAGCATGGACAATACCGCCAGCTGCGTGGAACCGTGCGTGACGACCGTCCGCGCCCAAGTTTGCGTAATGGAAATATCAAGCATGTCCGCCGCCGTCGACGCCGTCCGTTGCGAGCGGTAGTTTTCGCGGACGCGGTCAAAAATCACCACCGACTCGTTGACCGAATAACCGAGAATCGCCAAAGTCGCGGCAAGCACCGTCAGATTAAATTCCCATTGAAAGAGCGAAAACAAACCCAAAATAAAAATCACATCGTGCAAGTTGGCGACAATTGCGCCCGCCGCCATCCGCCATTTAAACCGCATGGAAAGATACAGCATAATGCCCCCCACGACAAACAACAGCGACAACGCCCCGGCGAGAAATAATTCGTCCCCGACTTGCGGTCCGACATATTCCAGCCGCCGCAATTTTGCTTCCGGGTCAAGCCCGCGCAACGCTTCCATCACGCGGGTGGATAATTCCGCGCCCGATTCGCCGGGCGGCGCGTTGATAATCAGCAACCCGTCCCCGCTTTGTTGAATCGGCGCGTTTTCCAAACCCGCGCCGCGCATCGATTCGCGGACGGCGGCAATCGCGGGCGTTTTGGCGAACTCCGTTTCGAGCACCGTCCCGCCGGTAAAATCCACGCCGAAATTTAACCCGCGCACGCCGAGCGATACAATGCAAACCAGCAGAAAAATGGCGGACAATGCGCCGGTATAAGCGCGGTATTTCATCAGCGGCAATGTTTTTTTAAGATTAAGCAGGCGCAATCCGAGATGAAGTTTTTTGACCCGCCGCCGTTCAAAACTTGCATTTACCAGCGCGCGCGAACCCTGCACGGCGGAAAACATGGAAGTTAAAATGCCGAAACACAGCACCACGGCAAAACCGCGCACCGGTCCGGAACCGAAAGCAAACAACGCCGCCCCGGCAATCAGCGTGGTTAAATTGGAATCAATAATCGTCGTAAACGCGCGCTCGTAGCCGATGTGAATCGCCGACATTGGGGGTTTGCCGGCGGCGACTTCTTCGCGGATGCGTTCGTTAATGAGGACATTGGCGTCTATCGCCATGCCGAGCGTTAACGCAAAACCGGCGAGACCGGGCAAAGTTAAAGTCGCCCCGGCAATCGCGAGCAATGCGGTCAGCATGAGAATATTGGCGAGCAATGCGCCCACCGAAATCACGCCGAACGCCGCGTAATAGGCGGCGATAAGCACCGCAATCGCGGCAAAACCGCCGATGACGGAATTGACTCCGCGGCGGATATTGTCCGCGCCGAGCGAAGGACCGACCGTCCGCTCTTCTACAATTTCCAGCGGCGCGGCGAGCGAACCGGAACGCAAAAGCAAAGACAACTCCGCCGCTTCCGCCGGATTCATATTGCCGTGAATTTGAAAATTGACATACAACTCTTCGTTAATTACCGGCGCGCTTATAATTTCGGAACTGTTTTTGTCGCGCAGTAAAATCGCCAGCTGTTGCCCGACCCGCGGGCGGGTGTAGCGTTTCATCTTTGCGCCGCCCGCCGCATCCAGCCCGATATTGACCGCCGGACGGTTGTTTTGGTCGTAGCTGGGACTCGCATCGGAAATATTTTCGCCGGTGATGACGATGTGTTTTTCCAAAATCAGCGGCGTCCCGTTGCGCTCGTAAAACAACTCCCCGCCGGGCGGGTTGCGCCCCTGTTTGGCGCGGCGGATTATCGCGCGGGACGCGGATTTTGGCCCGTCCACGCCGCGCAATTCCAACGCCGCCGTCCGCCCCAAAACTTTTTTCGCCCGCGCCGTATCCTGCACGCCGGGAAGCTGCACGGCAATGCGGTCGCGTCCTTGGCGGGTAATCACCGGCTCGGCGACTCCCAATTCGTTCACCCGGTTGCGCAGCGTTTCCAAATTTTGCTGCATCGTCAAATCGGTAATTTCGTCCCGCGCCGCATCGGAAACGGTAAAACGCAAACGCGCGCCTTCGCTGCTTTCTAAAACTAACGAGGGAAATTTGTCGCGGATTTGCGGCGCCGCCGCTTTCGCCTTGGCGGGGGTGGAAAATTCGACGAGCATTAATACGCCCGTTTCTTCCAATTGCGCCGCCGCGCCGGGGATGCGGTTTTCGCTTTCGGTGTTTTCAATTTCGGCGGCGATACCGCCCAATCGTTTGCGCGCCGCAAAATCCACATCCACTTGCAGCAAAAAATACACGCCCCCGCGCAAATCCAAACCCAGCGACAGCGGTTTCGCCCCGACACTGCGCAGCCATTCCGGCGCGCTTGTCGCCGTGTTATACGCCGCAATATATTTTTCGCCCAACGCTTCGGCGATAACGGCGCGGGCGCGCACTTGCGATTCCGCTTCGGCAAACACGGCTTCTACCGCATCGCCGCGCAACGCCACGGATTGGACGGGCAAACCTGCTTTTTCCAATGCGGCGCGCACTTTGTCCAAAACCCCGGCGTCCATTTTCGCCCCGGCGGCAATGGCGCGGACTTGCACCACCGGCAATTTGGCGTAGCCGGAAGGCAGCGCATAAACGGCGGCAACGGAAAGCAATACCGCAATAAGCGTATATTTCCAAGCGGGAAAACGCGACATCGGCGCGGTTAGATTTTTTCCAGCGAGCCGGCGGGCAAAAGCGATTGAATGGACTGTTTTTGGAAGGGGATTTGCGTTTTACCCGTTTCCAGCACGACGAAATTTTCGGTAATTTTTACCACGCGCCCGTAAATCCCGCCGGAAGTCAGCACCTCGTCGCCCACGGCAAGCGCCGCCAGCATGTTGCGGTGCGCCTTCGCCCGTTTTTGTTGCGGGCGAATCAGCAAAAAATAAAACACCGCCATAATCAGCACCAGCGGCAAAAAACTCGTCCACGCGCTTTCCCCGCCCCCGGCGGCGGCTTGCGCCCAAGCCGTTTCCGATAACATCATAACTGCTCCAATGAAAAACAAAACGCGATTATACCACGCCGCCCGCCGCCGAAAAACGCGCCAATTTTTCCAAATGCGCGGCGAGAATGTCCGTTTCCAAATTCGCCTCCGTCCCCGCCGCCCAGCCGCCCAGCGTCGTCGCCGCCAAAGTATGCGGCACGGCGTAAACCGAAAACTCCCCCGCCCCTTCTTCCGCCGCCGTGAGCGAAACGCCCGCAACGGCGACCGAGCATTTGCGGACGATATATTTTAATAATTCCGGCGGCGGCGCAAACGCCATCTTTTTTCCGCCGTCCCCGGTTTCGGAAACGCGCACGAGGCGGGCGATTCCGCCCACATGGCCGGACACAAAATGCCCGCCGAGCGCGCCGCCCGCCGCCAGCGGATGCTCCAAATTGACCGCCCCGTTTTCGCGCCACGGCGCGCAACAGCGCAAACTCTCGCCCGACACATCCGCGGCGAAAAAATCCGCGCCGACTTCCACGGCGGTCAAACACGCTCCGTCCACCGCGATGCTCCCGCCGATTTGCGCGCCCCGCAGCCAAGCGGCGGGCGCATTGACGCGCAAGCGGATTCCGCCGCCGCAAGGCGTAATTTTTGCAATGCCGCCGATGGCGGTAATAATTCCGGTAAACATAAAACCCCGCATGGTGGGTCTGGTTGGACTCGAACCAACGACCCCGCGCTTATCAAGCGCGTGCTCTAACCAACTGAGCTACAGACCCGCGAAAAAGCGGATTATACCACCGCCCGCCAGCGATTTAATCGCATCCGCGCCGAAAACCCGCCCGTTTTGGGCGGACGCTTCGGCGCAAAAAACCAAACCCCCGCGCACCCCTCCGCCTCCCGGATACCCTCGTCCCGCCGCCAGCCGCTTGTCTATTTCATAAAAAATTATGCCATTCCCGCACAAGCATACCTTCGCGAAAGCGGGGGCGGGAATCCAAAGCGTTTAACTGCGGCGCATAAATAAAATCCTAAAACAACGCGGGCATTTTGGATTCCTGCCGGCGCGGGAATGACGGAACCGCCCGCTTCCGGTTTTAATCGGAAGCGGGCGGAAAGTAAAATATTTTGGCGTTAAATTTTTAGAATGCTTTTTCTAAAAATAATTTTCGCTTACGCCGCTTCGGATGCTTCGGACACTCCCGCCGCCAGTTTATCTTGGGCGACAATTAACGGGTCTTGCGCCAGCGATTTGAATAATCCCCATGTCATCGCCAACATGATTATGCTGACCGGCAACGCCGCCGCTATGGACGCCGTTTGTAATGCTTTTAATCCGCCCGCCGCAAGCAATACCGCCGCCACCAAACCTTCGCCCAAACCCCAAATAATGCGGAACTTTTGCGGCGGGTTGTCGTTGCCCATGCTTAACATTGTGGTAATGACCAAAGTGCCGGAATCGGACGAAGTAATAAACCATGTCGCCAGCAAAAATGTCGCCAACGCCGCCATCGCCCAGTTTAACCAGTTGATTGTAGTAATTTGGTCTATTGTCGTATACAGCATTTTCGGCAAATCCCAGCTGCTCAAAAGCGAGGCGATGCCCGCCGTGCCGACTCCGTCCGGCGCGTTTAATTCCAAATAAATCGCGCTGCCGCCGAACATGCACAGCCAGAAAAACGCGATTGTCGTCGGCACAAACATCACGCCCACCATAAACTCGCGAATCGTCCGCCCGCGCGAAATCCGCGCGATAAACATCCCCACAAACGGCGCCCACGAAATCCACCAGCCCCAGTAAAATATCGTCCAGGCGCCCTGCCATGCGCGGTCGCCTTCCGCGTTAAAAGTTTGGAATCCCATCGGAATCACATTCCACAAATAATCGCCGAATGTCGTTACAAAAAATCCCATCAACCAGCCGAACGGCCCGCCGAATAAAAAGAACGCCAGCAGGACGATGGATAGATAAATATTCCATTCGCTGATAATCCGAATCCCGTTGCCCACGCCCGATACGGCGGACGCCGTCGCCACGACCGAAATTACCCCGATGAGGATAATTTGCGTCACCAGCCCGGCGTCAATGCCGAATAAATGATTCAACCCCGCCGCCATTTGCTGCACGCCCAAACCGAGCGAAGTCGCCACGCCGAAAACGGTGCCGAATACGGCGAGCAAATCCACCGCATGCCCGATAGGCCCGTAAATTTTATCGCCAATCAGCGGATACAAAGCGGAGCGCAAAGTCAGCGGCAGTTTGCGGCGAAAACCGAAATACGCCAGCGATAATCCGACAACAACATACACCGCCCAGCCGTGAAATCCCCAATGAAAATAAGTCGTGCGCATGGCAAAAACCGCCCGCTGTTCGTTCATTTCGGACGCGCCCCCCAATTCGGCGAAAGGATTGTTTGGATACCCCCACGGCGCGTTGTTGTCAAAATAAAACATCGGTTCGGCGATGCCGAAAAACAAAATGCCGATGCCGACCCCCGCCGAAAACAACATCGCAAACCACGAAAAATTGCGAAACTCCGGGCGGCTGTCGTCATCACCGAGGCGGATGCGCCCGTAGCGGCTAAACATGAGAAAAAAGCACGCGCCGAGCATAAAAGTAACGGCGGTAATGTAATACCAATTGAGCGTGGATTCCACCCAGCCGCGCACGGAGGAATACAACCCGCCGGCGAATTCCACATTGAGCGCGGTAAAAACGACAAAAGCGGCAATCATCCCTTTGGAGGCGATTCCCATCCCTTGGTGGACGCCGGTCCAAAAACCGTTTTGCGCCGTAATATTGTTATTTTGCATAATGCATTCTCCTCGTTTGCAAATTCTCCGTTGCATAATACTATTAAAATGCCGCAAATGCGCGGTTTTTCTTAATTTTTTTTGCGCGGCGAAAAAAAGCGCGTTTTGCGCCCCTTGCAGGCGCCGTTTTATGCCGTTTTCGCGGGCTTTTTGCGCGTTTTGCGGGCAAAACCCGCGGGCAAAACGGCGGCGGAAAAAATTATGCGGGCGCCGGTTTTGCCGGACGGCGGAGGAAAACCGGCAGATACAAACTTGCCACCAGCGCCGCCCAAATCAAAAGCTGCAACGCCACCGGCAAATCGCCCAACTCGGCGCGAAAAGGAGTCAGCGCGTAGCAGACGAGGACATGATAACAAAACACGCGAATCGCCGCGCCGCCCAAATCCGCCGCAAAACGCGCTTGAAACCATTGCGGGCGCGCGCGCGCCAGCGCGTAAAATAAATACGCCAGCGCCGCCGTATTAAACAAGCGCACCATCCCCAAATTGCGCGCGTCAAAAAATTCCGCATGCGGAATCGCGTCCTGCCACAGCATAAACTGGTGCCGGTAAATAAACAGCGGCAACGCAACCGCCAACGCCGCCGCGATATAACCTTTGGATACCGGCGGGCGAAAATCCGGATTTGCCGCGCGCCAATATCCGAGCGCCAGTCCGGCGATAAATACAATCTGCCACGCCGCAATCTCAAACCATCCCAAATGCAAACCCGTCCGCATTTCTATAAATTCTTGCGGGCGCATCAGCCCGAAAAATCCCTGCCCGATAATCCACAGCGCAAACGAAACCGCAAACAACAATTTCCACCGCCCCGCCGCCAACAACCGCATCGCCGGAATCGCCAGCGCGATAAAAATAACATACATCGGCAAAATATCCAGCAACCCCGTTTGATGGACAAAAACCGCGCCGCGCGCAAGCATCGCCCACGGTTCGCGTTTTATCATCTCTTGGCTTTCCCATACTTGCGGCCATGCATTGGCAAAAACCGGCCACGAAAAAAGCAGCGCGATTAAAAAATATGTCCCAATATAATGCGCGTAAATCACCGCGAGACGGCGCGCCGCAAGGCGGTTAAACAACGCCGCGCCGCCTTCCGCATATTTGCGCCCGTATACCAAACCAAAAATAATTCCCGACAACAAAACGAAACCTTCGGCGGCGGACGCAAAACCGAAAGTTTGGAAAGTAAAGTTATAAGTATAGGGCTGGAGGGACGGCAGCGGAAAATAAATCAGATGGTCCATCATCATAATGACGAGCATCAACCCGCGGAAAAAATCCAGTTGCACGATACGGTTCATTTTTTACGCCCCTTTCTCTGCCGCCAATTTGCGGATGTTTTTAACCAATTCGGCGTTGACCGCGCGCGCCCCCGCGTTTTTGCGGTTTTCATGGCGGCGCGCGCCGGGCAAGCGGACGCCGGGCATCGCGGACATTTTTTCAATAAACGATTCGGCGTGCGCTTCCCAATTGTCGCCGGACAATACTTGCGGCGACAAGGCGATAATCAATTCGCCGCCGCGCGGCGGCGCGCCGTCTTTGTTGTCTTTTGCCGCCGCTTCAAAACTAAAATTTTCGCCGATTAAACCGGCGGCGAGAAACTCCGCCATCATCGCCAACGCCGAACCCTTATAACCGCCAAACGGCAACAACACGCCGCGCAACACTTCCGCCGCATCGGTGGTCGGCGCGCCGGAAGAATCCAAACCGCACCCCGGCGGCAACGCTTTCCCTTCGCGCGCGGCGATTTGCACTTCGCCTTTCGCCAGCGCGGCGGTCGCCATGTCAAAAACCACCGGCGGATAATTCGGACGCGGCCACGCAAACGAAATCGGATTTGTCCCGAACAACGCGCTTTTGCCCCCCGCCGGCGCGACTGCGGGCGTATAACAAACGCAAGCCAGCGCGGCGACTCCGCGCTCCGCCAGCGATTCGGTTTCGCGCCAAAGCGCGGCAAAATGGTGCGAGCGCGTCAACGCCAAAACGGCGACTCCGTTTTGGAGCGCGGCGTCCGCCAGCGGCGCGGCGCATCTTTCCAACGCCAGCGGCGCATACCCGTTTTGCCCGTCGCAACGGACGACCGAGCCGGACACATGCGGACGCGGGTCGGCGCATCCGGAAACCTTGCCGCTCTGCAACCCGGCGGCATAACCGGGAATGCGAAACAACCCGTGCGCCGCCGCCCCGTCCCGCTCGGCGCGCATCACGGTTTCGGCGACGGCGGCGGCATTCGCCCCGTCCGCCCCCGCCGCAAAAAGCGCGTCATACCCCAGCCCGTAAATCTCCTCCAACGCCAACTCAACAGTTTCCATAACCCCTCCTTTCGCGCAATTATACACGGGAAAATCTCCGCCCGTTTTATGGCATAATCTCGCCATGATGAAAAACGCGAAAAAACGCCCCAAAACGCCGTTTCGCCAACGGCAGCCGCATCTTGCCGCCCGTGGCGCCGGCATAGATTGGCAAATTGTGCGCGAGCGGGCGGGCGATTTCGCCAAAAAATGGAAAAATGAAACCAGCGAAAGCGCCGAAGCGCAAACTTTTTGGAACGACTTTTTTGAGGTTTTCGGGCGGACGCGGCGCGGACTCGCTTTTTACGAATTTCAAGCCAAGCGCGCCGCTACCGGATTTTACGGACACATAGATTTGTTGTGGCCCGATGTGCTGGCGGTGGAACACAAATCGGCGGGTAAAAGTTTGGATGACGGCGAAAAGCAATTGTCCCAATACATCGGCGGGCTGCCCGACGGCGTAGAATACGGTTTGGTTTGCAATTTCCAATATTTCCGTTTGTTTGATTACAAGCAGGGGAAAACATATAATTTTTCGCTCGCGCAACTGTCCGAAAATGCGGAAAAATTTGAGTTTTTTATCGCGCACGAGCGCGAAATGTTTTCGCTGGAATTAAAAGCCAGCCAAGACGCGGCGAAACTCATGGGAAATCTTTACGACGCGCTGATAAAAAGCGGCTACCGCAACGAAACCAGCCGTTTGCTGATTCGCCTGTTGTTTTGCATGTTTGCCGAAGATACCGGCATTTTTACGCCGCGCTCTTTCCAAAATTATATTTTGTCGGAAACCAAAGAAGACGGCTCCGACCTGGGCATGCATTTGGGAACGCTGTTTGAAACGCTTAACTCCGCGGACGCGCGGCGGCAAACCACCCTGCCCGAAAAACTGCGCGCCTTTCCGTTTGTTAACGGCGATTTGTTTAACGGGCAAATCGGCACGGCGAATTTTGGCAAAGAAACGCGCAATATCGTTTTGGAAGCGTGCGGGTTTGATTGGAGCGAAATATCGCCCGCCATTTTCGGCTCGTTGTTTCAATCGGTCGCCGACCCGCAACAACGCCGCGCCGCGGGCGAACACTACACTTCCGAAGAAAATATTCTAAAAGTAATCCGCCCGCTTTTTTTGGACGAATTGCAGGAAGAATACAACCGCGCGGGCGGCAACAAACGGGCGCTGCGGACTCTGCACGCTAAAATCGCCAAAATGCGTTTTTTGGACCCGGCATGCGGTTGCGGCAATTTTTTAATTATCGCCTACCGCGAATTGCGGCGTTTGGAAATTGAAATTATTTCCCGCCTTAAAATTACAAAACCCGGCGAAGTGCGGGCGCATTGCCGCGTTAGCGTGGCGAATTTTTACGGCATGGAAATAAACGAATTTCCCGCCAACATCGCGCAAGGCGCCATGTGGCTGGTTGAACACCAAATGAACCGGCAATTGTCGGAAATGACGAGATGCAACATTTCCAGCATTCCGCTCACCATATCGGCGCACATCGCCAACAAAAACGCGCTTCTTTTGGATTGGGAAAAATTTGTCGCGCCCGAAAAATTGTCTTACATACTCGGCAATCCGCCGTTTGTAGACCGAAAAGGGCGGTCTGACGAGCGGCGGCAAGAAATGGCGCTCGTATTTAACGGCATGAAAACGGGAAATTTGGATTATGTTTCGGCATGGTATGCCAAAGCAATCCGGTATATTCGCGGACATTCCATTCGTTGCGCTTTCGTTTCCACCGATTCCATTACGCAAAGCATGCAAGCCGCGGTGTTATGGAAAATTCTTTACGGCGAAAATATAAAAATTCATTTTGCTTACCGCCCGTTTAAGTGGTATAACGAAGCCAAAGGCGTAGCGCAAGTGCGCGTTGTCATTATCGGCTTTGGCGACCGCGCAATTAAAAATCCGGTGATTTACGACTCCCCGGACGCCAAAGGAAAGGCGCGCAAAATCGCCGCCAAGAATATTAACGCCTATCTCATGGACATGGGAAATATTTTAATTGCGCCGCGCCGTGCGCCAATATGCAACGCTCCGGCAATGGCTTCGGGCAGCAATCCCATTGATAACGGGCACTTGCTGTTTTCCAACGAAGAAAAACTTTTATTTTTGCGCAACACGCCCGAAGCGTCCGCTTTTTTTCGTCCGGTCATCGGAGGCGAAGGCGTATTAAAAGGCGTTAAAAGATGGTGTTTATGGCTGGCGGATTCCGAACCGTCGGCGTTTAACAAAATCAAGCCGGTAATGGCGCGGGTTAAACAAACAAAACAATTCCGCTTGAACAGCGGCAGGGGGGCTACGGAAAAACTCGCCAAAACTCCGCATTTGTTCGGCGAAATCCGCCAGCCAAATAAAAAATATCTGGTTGTCCCGCAAACTTCATCGGGAGAGCGCCCTTATATTCCGCTGGAGTTTGCCGCAAAACGCTTCATTGCGCTTATTAAATGCCAAATAATACCGAATGCCAGTATGTTTCATTTTGGCGTATTATCTTCCGCCATGCACATGGCATGGACGCGCGCAACCTGCGGGCGTTTGGGAGGGGGATATTCTTACACCGCTTCTTTGGTGTATAATACTTTTCCGTGGCCGCAAAACGCCGCCGCGCCCCTCCAAAAGAAAATTGCCGCCTGCGCGCAAAAAGTTTTGGACGCGCGGAAAAATTTTAATGAACCCCTTGGAGAACTTTATTC
>JBPCWY010000049.1:0-12196 GCA_051009035.1 Gammaproteobacteria bacterium | reverse complement strand
CTCTGGTATATACAGCGTGATTCTTTTCATGAGACTAATGTACCACTTAAGTGTCACTTATGTCAAGGGGGTACCCGATGTTTTCCGCACTTTTGTTATTCATCTTCGTGACGAACCCGGCCTGGGGGCTGGAAGGGACTCGCCGGGGCGATGTGGACTCGGTGAAGGTGGGCACGCAGGTCGTGGCATGCTCAGTCAAAGGTGACGCTCGCCGCTGCATCAAGGTGGTGGGTGACCGGGTGTTCCTCTCCCAGATGTGCGGGTGTTGCGTCTGCTTTGACCAGGCCACCGGCACCGGATGTATGAATCAGGTGGTAAATGTGGATGAGTAGCGTTTTTCCCTCTTTTCGCTATTCATTCACATCTGTGAGGGGCGTTGACACTGGGTGGTGGTATTTTCGCTACTCATTCACATCTGTGAGGGGTTGACAATGACCTTGACCATCAATAATCGAGCGACCGCGACCGCCCTTGGCAACGGGGTGCAGACGTCATTTCCGTTTGGCTTTCCCATCCGCCTAGCCTCCGACCTCGATGTCTACCAGGATGATGTCTTACAGCTTGACTCGGCGTACGCCGTCACTGGCATTGGTAACCCGCTCGGTGGAAACGTCGTTTTCCTCACCCCACCGGGCGCCGGCGTCCGCGTCGACATCATCGGGGACACCCCGCTCGAGCAGCAGCTGGTCAGCCTGGTGCCGCGCGGGGCGATCAGCTCGAGTGGGATTGAGGCGTTCGCCGACCAGGTGATGAAAATCTTGCAGGAGATGGATCATCGTCTCGCCCACGCCCTACAGTTTCGGTTGACCGCCGACTTTACCACCCCCGTCCTGCCTGATCCCCAACCGGACACCCTACTTGGCTGGGACGCGAACGGGAACCTGGTCAATTCGGCGGCGGCGACTGGGCCGCAAGGGCTACAGGGGCCAGCCGGAGCAGATGGGGCGCAGGGCATTCAGGGCATCCAAGGATTAACCGGGCCACAGGGGCCGATTGGCCCATCAGGCGGCACCGCACTGCGCGGCCTGGTTGACCCGAACGGCGTACAGGTGGGCGACGAGGGGCAGTTTTACGTTAACGAGACCACGGCGGTTACCTGGTTCAAGCCGGCCGGGAGCGGTAGCGGTAACAACACTGGGTGGATTCAGACCGGGGCGGCTGCCGCCCAGCCGTTCGTGGTGACCCATACCCCTGCTGCCGGGCTTTCAGTTGACACCATACCGGGCGTGTTCCCCGCGAACTCGGTTGCCGACTGGGCCGTGGGTGAAGTGACAGCCACGTTCACCGGGATTAGCGGCATCCGCCTGGGCGACGCGGTAGAGGGTGACGACATCTGGGCCGGGGACCTCGCACCTACGGCGGGTTCTCAGTCGACCATCGGCGACAACAAGGCCACGCCGGTTCGGCTCTTTTCGGCCGCACCAAGAGGCGTCAAGATCAGCGCCATTGGCGGCACGTTTGACGGGACCGGCCAGGTTCAGGTTACCTCTCAAAGCGCATAGGAGGACACTTACCGTGGCAACCATTCAATCCCCTCGCTCGTGGATGGGCCAAAGCTTTGAGTCCTTTATCTCTCGTGGTGGCCTGCCGGCTGTTCCCGGTGCGTCACAGACCTTTGCTCCGTTCGAAACCAAAGCGATCATCGTCGACGCCCTCGACTGGTTTATGGTCGAGCAGGCCCCAGCGCCAGTGGGACCGCTTAATGCGGGTGACGGCAACTACTGGCTGGCCGCGCACCGCTCCGAAGTCGACGTGGTGGCAGGTTGGACGCGTCAGCCCGACACTCATTACCTCTGGCAGCAAGCGGCCGTCCAGCCGCCTGACCCAAGTGGAGGCGTCATCTTTACGCAGGCCGTGGTGGCAGGCGGGGTGATCACGGCGGCCTCTAGCCTGGCTGCGACGTCACCTCTGCGCTCACAGCGCGTGGGTTCGGCGCTTTACGCGCAAGAAGTGGGTGTGTTTGGCGATAACGCCACTGAGAACTCACTGGCGCTTCAGCGGGCCATCAATCTGTCAGACCATGTGCAGTTACCGGCAGGGACGATTGAATTTGATCAGACCATCAGCCTACGGGCTGGCATGCTACTGAGCGGCGCCGGCATGGGCCACGTCGACTTCCCGAATACGGGCACCATTCTCCAGTATACCGGTACAGGTGTCGGCATCTTGATTGACGGGGACACAAACTCCAACACGTCGAATCAAACGACCGTACTGGAGAAATTCTCGATCAGGAGTGAAACCGGCACCGTCGGTTTGCACATTCTTAACGCGAGCGATATCGACCTCACCAATATCCGAGTGGGCGGCACAAGAATTGGTAGTGGCCTGGTGGCGTCCGGATGGACGACGGCCGGCATCCTGGTCGATGCCACCCCCGGTGGTATCAGCCTGATTATTCACCTCACGAGCTGCTACTTACAGGCCAACGCCGGTGACGGCATTCTGTGTCAGGGACTGGGGGAGATTAACGGGGTCAACATCCACAGTTGCCGGATTCAGGGCAATCTGGGATGGGGCGTCAATATTGGGGTGCAGACTCGCGGCACAACGATTGTCGGTTGTGATGTGGAGGGTAATGCCCTCGGCAGCATCAGGGGCTGGGCACCCATCGGCTGGCTGGTCGCTGGCAACTACATGGAAGACGGCGGGGCGCCCTTTACGTACGACTTCCAGGGCAATGTCGGCGGCAATAGTGGCGGGCTCACGATCGTGGGCAACTCCTTTGCGGGGGCTGGCTTTAATACGGGCCTCAGGATCGGGCAGACACTCCCAGTCGAGGGCGTGCTCGTCTCCGGGAATATGTTCAGTGGCTACGACACGGCGGTCGTGTTCCCAGTGGGCATCAGCAATGCCCAGCTCGGCCCCAACCAGATTATCTTCACGACCAATGACTACATTGGCCGCCCCGGCTTCGGGGTCACGATCACTCGGGCTGGGGACTCATCCGTTCAACTCGTCGACCACGAGTCGCAAATACAGGCCGCTGTAGGGAATACAGGGGTCGAAACTCCGATATTTACGTCCACCCTTCCCGCCTTCACGTTTGACGGCGCGAGCGGACTTCGGTACACGGCGTCTGGCGTGTACAACAATAACTCTGGCGCGGTCGCCTCTGTTACGTTCCGCCTCCGGTACCGCACGGCTCAAGTCATGCTCATTACCTTTTCCAATCTCCCAACCACGCCGTTTCCCAGGAGCTGGATACTCGAGGCGCATCTGTACGGGGATACCAATTTCTTGACAAATCTACGCATCAAGGCGTGGTTGATGATGTCCGATCCGAATTCAGCCACCGCGGTCGGGCAAGCCACGCAGGTTCAGAATACCATCGGCAGTATCGGCGTGCCTGCGGCCGATGTCATTGGCGATCTGGAACTTTCCATACAACACAACGTGGCCAATTCGCTGGTCACCGGACAGTTGTGGAGCTCGTGGATTGAAACTCTGAGGGCGTGAGAGGGCGTGACATGACCACGGTCTTTACCACGGTCTTTGGCGAGTGGCTCAAACACTGGGGTGGGAGCATCACCACGGTCGCGGTCGCTGCACTAGTCGGTGGGTTCGGTTGGCTGAGTGGCCACTGGCAGGAGGTGGACGGCCATAGTAAGGCGATCATGCTTCTCCAGGCTGAGGTCAAATCGATCAATCACAAGATGGTCCTGTCAGACTCCGCCCTCGATAGCGCCCGCATGACCGTCGCCAAACTCATGCCCATGGTCAGTCGCCTCGAGCGTGCGATCGAGCGCCTGGAAAACGCTCAGATGCGCTACGGCATCAGTGACCGCAAGACGCGCGGGCGGGGGGGCACGGCGATGCCCGTGTCCCCTAGTGAGATGCCCTATGATATGGACAAGTACCGGTAGGGGCTAGGGGGATTTTCTGATGTCAATGCCCGTAATGTCATCAATGGAGTCTCCGCCGAACGGGGTATGCTCAATCACAATCCCCTCACGCTGAAGAATCTTGACCAGATCACCCATCCATTTATAGGTTTGGGCACCAAAATCCATCAGTTGACACATCGTATGTGCCGCCCCTTCTAGTCGCTCGTGATCTCCCGACACTGAAGACTTTGCTTTCAACCGGATGCCCAGGGGAGCTTGCGGGTCGGGTCGAATCGCACTCCACGACGCGGCGATGGGATATCCAAAGGCCGCCTCATCCTCTGAAATAACCTCGAACGCACCGGCAAAATCGTACTTCTTGTAAATTTGGAAAATTTCTCTTCTCGCGGCTTCAAGCTTCGGGTTCTCTACCGGTCGGTTGTTTTGCATGATCATCCTCTCTTCGCCAGTCGTTTGGCAATTTGATCCCAATCAGACGGTTCCCACACGTGGTACTCAACCCCTGGCCCGGTCCGGGTAAGGGCGTGCTGCCAGTACTTCTGATCTGTGGTGAGCGCGCCCCGCGGCATCTTGAGCTCGGCAAAGATGACCGTGCCACCACCCCGGTGGACGAGGACTAGATCGGGGAAGCCGGGGCGGTCTTTACGCGGACGGTGGGCGTGATAATGGAGCCAGCCGCACGCGACCGCCAGGATGATCACCCGGCGCATGAAGTCGCGCTCGAGTTCCAAGTCGGTCTTGGCGGATTCTTTGCGCTGGCGCATCATGAGTTGGTAGGCTTCTTCTGATATGCGGGTCATACGCCTCCTTGTGAGAGCTCTTTGGTCGGGTAAATAATCTCGCCACCCACTGCGTGAAAAATCAGATAGTCATCACAGTCCGTGATGCGCACCTCGACTTTGTTTTTAAGCGCGCGAGTGACGCATACGGCCATGAACGTGCCCAGCCTGCCCCTGTCTGGGATGCGCTCACCCCGGTCGTGGCGCCCTTCAGCCGTATAGATGAAGCCCTTCATGGGATATTTGTTTGATTCAGCCACCAGTCACCTCATCACCACCCTCCACACCGTCCTCCACCCACTCGTACGTCACGGCAAAAATAGTCGGCTTGCAGGCGTAGAACTCACCCTTTACACCCCTGATTACCCAGATTTCACCCACGGCCGCGTTCACGCCAGCGGTCAGTAGGGAATACTCGGGTCACATTGGTAACAATCGGGGCATTTCAGTCAATAAGGCGCCCCTTCCGGCTCAGTGATCTCGCCCGTCTCCGCATTTACCCCCGCTGGCACGGCTGGCCCCGTAAGCGGCTCGCCCACGTGGTCAGCGCCGGCTACTTCCGTACTCCCCTTTGTGGGGGTCGCGGGTGGAGTCTTGAGCACCGGGTGCACCCCAATCTGCTTCTCGACCGTACGGCACTGCTCGGGGGTGAGGCGGGTGACTGAGACCTCAAACGCATCGTTCATCCCCCACGCACGCTCCCGTAAGTACGCATGAATCTGATTCTTGGATACGCCAGCTTTATTCGCAGTGGCAAAGAGTCGCTTGCGGTCGTTTTCGGGAAGTACCCCGTCCGGTGCCTGCGTGCCACCCTGAAGCTGCCGCTGCAAGTGATCGATCAGCTTAGATGCCGTCTCACGGGTGGGGAGGACCGCCTGTTTGTCACCATGGTCGAGCATCACCATGCCCTGCGAGAGGGCGTACTCGCGAAGCCCAACACTCGTCATCCCCACCTTCTCCCTCAGGCTGGTGATGAACTCGAGCTGCTTGTCTGAGGCCGGCTGATCATCACCTGCCTGAGGGTGCTGCCCCTCACCCCCGGGTCCGGTCTCAGGCTGAGCGCCACTTACGCCGTTTGCGATTTCATCGGCACTGGCAATCCCCCCGAGGAGACCGTAGCCGAGAAACCCGAGGGCGCGGCCCACGCTCGAGCTCTCACTATTTTCAATTGGGTTCGAGGCATCCACTCCGGTGCCACCAAAGTTGACCCTGGACATACCCGTCGCCTCACCCCGCAAGGCCGATACCACCGTCGTCCGGCACACCACGTGTTCGCCGACGTTCACGAACGCAGTCCTGATAGACAGGGCTGCACCCTGTGCCCGGTGCTCGTCAACCGCCATGGCCACCCGCCCGGCTACCGTCATGTACGGGTTGCTCACTTTGCGACCGAGCACCTTACTGAACCGAGGCTCCATCATGATGATGTGGCCGTGATAGGCGGGCGGAATGAGCTCGCGAGCGCGGTCGAGTTTTGCTTGGTCTTCCGGGTGATAGGTTGCCATTTAACTGATCCTTCTATTAGTCATTTGCTTATGAGTTGCTTGTAACAATTATAACGGAATGTCATCCCCTTCATATGGCGGCGGGGGCACTAGGGGAAGCTGCTCGGCTTGGCTTTGCGGACCCACGAGGTCAAGATTGTCGTTCAGGTAGGGGATGAAGACGTCCCTCCCCCCGGTTCGCCTGACCAGGCCCTGGTGTTTACAAACGAGTTCGAAAAGTTGACGCGTACGCTCAACGTCGTCTTTGCAGTACTGAATCACCTCGTCGCGCTTGCCCTCTTGCCATAGTTTGGGGGCGAGGGCGCCGTCGCCGGTCTTGGGCGGAAGGTCGTTCGCCTTCAAGATCGCATCCAAACCGTTGAGGCCCTTCACGAACTTACTATCCGGGTCCGCCCGCCAAATCTCGGCCAAGATGTCGTACGAGCCAGCCATCAGGGCTTTGAAGCTGTCGCAGATGTGTTCTCGGTTACCTCGTTCCAGTGGGTTTAACGAACCGTCCGCCGCCGCCTCCCTTCTGACAATCCCTCGCATGAGCGGGCCGTCAAACGAGATGCCGTTGAAACTCACGATGAGGTAGTCAGGGATGAGAAAATGCGCCATGGTGGCGACAATGCCCGCCCGGTCAAATACGGTCACTGAGCCCGTGCGGTAGTCGTGGTACGCGCCCACACTGAGCCCGAGCGCCGCCTTGTTCGACCAACCCGTCGCCAGGTCATCTGGCGAGTGCTCGATCTCACAGTCCAACACCGCAATCCGTTCGCCCTCAAACATGTCTTTGTTCCTTGCTTAGGTTGACATTAAATTCATATTAATCTAACTTTATATCGTCTGGATCGATTTGTCAACAAAGGAGGGATAGCGATATGAAAGGCGTCAAAAAGACGAGTAAGCCGATCGCGGTCTACTGCACGGCGAAGACGAAGCGGGAGTGGCTGGCGCTCAAAGATTACGCCTACGTACACCGGATGACCCTGCAAGAGGTGTTCGCGGAACTGGTGTCTGAGGCGTGTGTGCGGCGCGGCATCGAGGTTAAGCACCCGGGCCGCCGGAGGCGCGGGTGAGAGGAGGGGTAACAGTAATGTCGCCATCAGAGGCCTTGCCCACCTCTTGTACAAGCTTTTTGCCGGCACCCTTACACCAAGCGAGAGGGAGGCTTATCTCGCCGAGATTCAGGCGCTGATGGAAGCGCTTGACGACCG
Organism: Gammaproteobacteria bacterium; assembly: GCA_051009035.1. Taxonomy (GTDB): domain Bacteria; phylum Pseudomonadota; class Gammaproteobacteria; order Tethybacterales; family Persebacteraceae; genus Persebacter. The sequence continues at coordinate 4,865 of JBPCWY010000049.1, read as the reverse complement.
GGCGCACGCCGAGTAATCTGGTTGTCGGTGTACCATTCGAAAGGGAAGTGAGGGGGTAGCTCCCCCGTTCGGCCCCCAGTACCGACACTTCCCGCCCTCCTCACAAACTGGGACCTTTCACCCTGAACTGGGATGGGTGCACTCTCCACGTGTCGTGCTCCTATCCTTGTAGGAGACACGATGACCACATCCAAGCATGACTTAGTGTCCGCAGCACTTGCCTATGCCGAACGCGGTATCACGGTATTTCCTGTCCATATTCACCCCGATTCTGAACGACCTGGTAAGGTCAACAAAAAACCTCTTGTTGACTGGGGTCGTGAGGCAACGACGACCTTCAGCGCCATTGAATCATGGGTCACCCTTAATTATTTCAATGGTTTGGGGATGCCAACCGGGCACACGAATGGTATTTTTGCTCTCGATATCGATATCGCTACCGGGGGTGACCTTTCATTGGCTGCACTTGAACGCACACACGATGATCTACCGGACACACGGGTCGTGATCACCGGGAGTGGCGGTCGACATTACTGGTTTGTCATGCCACCGACTATCGATTTGCGAAATACGGCGGGTCAGCTCGGTAGTGGGATTGATACCAGGGCGAACGGAGGATACGTCGTGGTACCGCCTTCGAACTACCCGGGTGGTCGCACCTATAAGTTCGAAATTGACTGGACGCACGGTGAGGAAACACCGCTCGCCGATCTGCCGGCGTGGCTGCTTGACTTGGCTCTCGTCAAGGCACGGGGGCCGGCACCACCCATTCCCGACATCATCCCTGAGGGTGAGCGAGAAGCGACGCTCGTTTCAATGGCTGGCACGATGCGAAAGCGTGGCTGGACAGCAAGGGAAATGCTGGCCTTGTTAGAGGTGGCGAACGAAGACCGGTGTCGCCCACCACTCGAACAACGCGATCTAGAGAGGATAGCTGGAAGTGTCGCCCGGTATGAACCCGAGACACCAGTAGCACCTGATGTCTCGGTTACGGCCACAAACAATGGGACGGAGCCTGCACCAACAAGAGACTCCAAAGCGGAGGTTGATCAAATCATCTCCGAAGAGACGGGCAAAGGCGGCAGTGAGCTCGAGATCGCTTGGAGAGCGGTTGAGCGCGCAGCGAAGCGCAAAGACTGGGCCGAAACTGCTAAAGACGACGGCCTCATGCCCTACCTGGGTTCCCTACTGGCTGAACGCGTGTACGAGTCTCCTGTCCACAATCTTGTACGCAAAGCGGCGTTGTTTGGCGGCACGCAGGCGTTTCTACGTGATATCGAAGACCACTACCCGTCGGGCTATACCAAACCGACTCCCGTCAAACGACCCATCACCACAGACAAAACCGCTCAGTTCCCACAGCTCGCCGGTTGGCCACTTCAAGTTAATCGCTATGGCGATCCGCTTGAAAACGAGGCCAACTACATAAGCATATTCGATCATCACCCGCATTTCCAGGAACATCTGAAGTTCGATGCTTTCTTTCACGCCCCTATCTACCAAGGAGACGTATTCAGCGAGGACTTGGTAACGAACTTGACTCCATGGTTTGCCCGCGAACCGTGGTATTTCGGAGGAAACGCGCGGGTTCCGAAAGAAAAAGCGCTGATTGCCGTTTCACAGACACGCCCTATTGACACGCTCCAGTCGTTCATCAAATCCGTACCCGCTTGGGATGGGGTGAAACGACTTGACACCTGGTTGAACGTCTATACGGGTGCCATCGTCGGTAGAGAGGGTGAAGATGAAAAACTCTCGAAAGACGCGGATGCCTTTGTGGGTCGACTTCTTATTCTACAGATGCTTTCCCGTGCCCTTAATCCAGGCTGTGTGGCTAGAGTTGTCGTGGTCTTTGAAGGTCCTGAAAACACGGGTAAGAGCCAGGCCATTCGCATTCTGGGACACCCATGGTCGGGAACGTTCGATAAAGCGATGGATTCGCGCGAAGCGTCGATGTCGATGCCGGGTAAATGGGTACTGGAATTCCCTGAACTCGCCAGTTTTCGCAAAACAGGAGATGAGAGCCTCAAGGCCTTCCTGACGCTGCAGGTTGATACGTTCTTCTACAAACACAGTAACAAGCCGCAGCACCCCGAGCGACGCACCATTTTTATCGGTTCCACTAATGACAGCCAGTACCTGGCAGGAGAGACCGGCAATACGCGGTTTAACCCGATAAAAACGGGTGAGTTTGACCTGGAAGGGCTCGCAGCCGTTCGCGATCAGCTCTTTGCGGAAGGCCTTGTGATTCTCGAAAAAGCACCCAAGTACTGGGAGGAGCCAGGGGATATCAGAGCTTTACTCGCATTAAGACGGAAAGAACGTCAGCATGTCAGCACGCATGTGGATCCGTTAAATCTGTTTCTACAAAATCCACGGGTTGTTTGGAAAGACCGATTACCCTGCTGTAACTGGGTCAGTCACGAAACGGTTTTAAAGGGCTACCTCGGTCTGGACGCCAAAGACTGGGAACGACACAAATTTGAGGCCTTCCGAGCCCTGCGGCAAGCAGGTTGGGAAAATAAAAAGTTGTACGGTGTGCGCTTGTGGCACCGCGTCGAACCCATACCATGTGGGCCAAATAGAGACAAAAATCCAGTGGCGTGTTGCGAGCACTGCCAAGCTTGATTGGACAGTTGGACAGCCCCTGGACACTGCACTGTCCAGGGGCTCGCGCCAAAAAAATCAGCCACGTGCGAGGTATTGGACAGTTGGACAGTGTCTCTAGAAATTATATATATATATCGCGCACACATGCACGCACACACCTGATTACTAACTTTGGGGACATGTGTGTCCAACTGTCCAATAGGGGTAAAATCTATGTAAATCATTTTAATTCAGTGGTTTATGGGTGGCCACTGACTGTCCTCGCACTGTCCAACGGGCTCTTTCTGTGTCCAATCTCTGTGTCCACCCCAGGGTAAAGTGAACAAATCGAACCTTTGGTTGACGCTGATATGATACTAATGTATTGTTATGGTGTCGTTTTAGAGTGTAGTGCACGAATGAATAGGTGAGCAAATGGGTGCTACTACGGTTACAACAACCGTTCGGATTGATGAGTATTTACACGCTCGTGTGGTGGGCATCGCCAGGGAGGGCAGACAATCTCTCAATGGGTATATCTTGAAGGTTTTGGACGATGCGGTTCGTGAGTACGACCGGCTAGCCGCTATTAAGGAGGGGTTTGATGCACGATGACAATCTTGTTCAGTTCTATCCCGTGACCGGTTGGCATCTGGCCTATCAAGAGGTGGCCCCTAAAGGCACCTACAAGGAAGTCGAGAAATCGGGAGTCCAGCCGGCTACGTATCTAACCAGGCCCATCGCAGGTTGGGGTCTTTTTGAAGATGATGCAGGTGAACGCACGGTTCGCGCAGTCTTCCCAAATTCGAACGTTGACTACTGGTGGCTGACGAATCTTCGTGAAGCTAAGCATTGGGATGGGCTCATGACAAACGCCGTCATCCTTCATGAGTCTGACGCGCGATACGCAAGGATTCAGGCTGGTTTGACCATCTTTGATTGGCAGACCGATTGGAGCGAGAGGGAGGCTGAACTCAAAGCAATCAATAGCCTCTTGAATCAGGAGTGTGACGGTGATGAATCATGAGACTGACTGGTCTCTGACCCCCGGCCTCGGGCGCTACGTGGAGGAGTGGGACGATCCAGACTGGTTCCTTGGCGTGCGTTCCTCTTTACCGGTTAAGCGCAGTGTTAGCAGTGGTTTACGTTACGCAGTGTTGGCGCGTGATCATTATACCTGCCGTTCGTGTCACCGTACGGGGATTCCACTCCACGTTGATCACATCACCCCGCTTGCCCGTGGTGGTGGCAATGATGCTGGCAATTTACAGACGCTCTGTGCGGCGTGCAATCTTGGAAAAGGCACCTCATGACCCTCACCCTCCATCCCCACCAGGTTCGTGCAGTAGCGGCTGGCATCGCGAGTCTTCGTGCGGGGCACACGCCAGTCCTCTCAGTCGCGACGGGCGGCGGCAAGTCACTCATAGCAGCCGACTTAGCCTACCGTGGTCACGGCCGAGTGTTGGTGACCGCACACCGCAAAGAACTGGTGGCCGGCAACGCAGCCGAGATGCTCGAGCTGCACCCGGACGCCGACGTGGGTATCTATTCGGCTGGGGTGGGCCGGCGCGACACGTCCAACAAGGTGGTCTTTGCCGGCATTGACTCGGTGGTGAACCGCATGGCTGACCTGCAGGCCGGCGGCCCGTTTAGCGCCGTGATCGTGGATGAAGCGCACCGTATCCCACTCAAGAACAAGCCCTCCCGCTACCGCACGCTCTTAGAAGCGTGTCCAGGCGCCAAGTTGATCGGCATGACCGCGACGCCGTACCGACTGGACGGTGGACTTCTCTACGATGGGCCGGATACGTGGTTCGACGACCTGGCGATCGACGTGGGCATCCGCGAACTCACTGATGCGGTTCTCCTCACGCCGCTCATTGGCGTACGGGGCGACGTCGAGCCCAACCTCAAGGGTGTGGCCAAGTCAGTGGGCGACTGGTCTCCGGGCGAGCTCTCAGAGCGCATGATGGAGGACGAGGTGGTGCAGGACGCCATGGCTGAGATCATGGCCCTGGCTAAGGACCGCGAGTCGTGGCTGATCTTCTGCGTCGACGTCAAACATGTCGAACTGGTGGCGAAAGAGCTGCAAATGCGCGGCGTTGACGCCCGATTGGTCACGGGGAAGACACCCAAAGACGAGCGCGATGCCCTGATTAACGGCTTCAAAAACCGTGAGTTCCGCGCGCTCGTCAACTGCGAGATTCTCACCACGGGCTCCAATCTCCCGTGCGCGGATTGCGGCATTTTGCTGCGGCCGACGGAATCCAAGGGCC